>NZ_JAAHGN010000443.1:0-5930 GCF_010672485.1 Moorena sp. SIO2C4
TTAGTACTGAAGCTATCAACTTCAGAAAAAATGGGTGCATCACTGAAAGTGGCAGCAGTGGCTATTTCTGCAGTTCCGAGACTCAGAAAAATAGCACTAGAGAGGCTAAAGGAGTATTTTATTCGAGAAGAGTAAAAATTCATGAATTTTGTCAGTTTTATTACTAAAATAATGTTGCCAAAAACACTATAATTTAGCAAATTTTCCGCGCACATTCTAGTCCTGGTACCCTATAGGGATAAGCTGTAAGGACGGTCTGTGGGCAGGTCTTGCAGAAATTTTTCTACCAATTATTAGCCCTCACACCCCCACACTCTCCCCATCTCCCCATCTCCCCATCTCCCCACAATCCCCATCCCCCAAGACCCAAGACTTGATTAGTTTTCCGCAATTCTCAGCTCATCAATGTTCCATAACGGTCCCCCTAAGCTAGAAAATTTGATATTCTCGATGCGATCGCGTACTGCCTGAAAGTCTAGTGAATTGACCAGGAAAAACACGGGCAACTCCTCGGCAACGATTTCCTGGAATTGACCATAAATGACTTTGCGTTTGCTCTGATCAAGTTCTTTTATCCCAGCATTGAACAGACGGTCAATCTCTTGCTCCCAGTCAGACACTTCCCATCCTGCCAGTGGTGGTTGTCCGGGTTGAGGACCTTGATTAAATTGATGAAACGAGCCTCCACTGTACCAGAACACAAATACATTGTGAGGCTCATTTACTCCTGCTCCAAACGCACCCACATAACACTCCCAATCTCGAGTCGATAGAAGCTTTCTGAGCACAAGGTTGAAGCTGAGTACCTGCAAATCTGCTTCTATCCCAATTTGGCTTAAGTCTTGTTTAATCTGAATTGCTGCGTCTACTCGGGACTTATCGTCTGATTTCACCAGCATAGTAAATCTTACCCGGTTGCCATCCCAATCCAGCAGCTGATTTTGGGAGTTATATCTGAAACCAGCGTCTAATAGTAATTGTTTGGCCTTCTGGGGTTGATAGTTGTAGACTTTTAACCCTTCTTCTGGGGACAGGTAATAGGGACTTTGGACAGCAATGGGGGAATGTTGTACTTCACCGAGTCCCCGATAAATATTAGTTTTCATCCTTTCCCGGTCAATAGCATAGGCTACCGCTTGTCGAAAGGCCAAGGTATTGAACCAACGAGACTTGACTGGGTCTACGAAAGGTTTTCCTTGAGCATTGCGAGCTTTGTTGAGATTAAAACCGACAAACCTAATGCTAGGCATCGGTCCTCCATTGTAAATGGTGTATTTCCCCCGCTTTTCCTCTCGTTTGAGTAACCCAAAGGCCTCAGGATTTACTCTGAGGCTATCCAACTCCCCAGAGCGAAATCTGAGTAACTGGTTATCAGAGGATGGGATAACTTGCAAGACAATCCGTTGAATGTAGGGTTGGGGATTTCCCTGAGCATCAGCACGCCAGTAATAAGGGTTGCGTTGTAGGATGACTCGCTCAGCAGGGGTATACTTTTGTAGTCGATAGGGACCATTGCTAACAATATCTTGGGGATTGGTGTCAGTGCCCCAAGTGGCAAGAAACTGGGGATTGCCATTACCATCAGTGGCTTGCACAGACTCTTTTAAGGCATGAGCCGGTAGAATGGCTAGGGTTCCGGCGTATCTCACAAATGGCGCAAAGGGTTCTGGTAAGGTAAACTCAACTCGCCGCTGATCTAGTTTGCGCACCGATGGGTACTTACCAGTACTACCAATCTGGAGGAAATCTCGGGAGACTGTGGGAATCTTGGGATTCAGGTAAAGCTGCTGATAGGTAAAGATCACATCATCCACTGTTAGGGGTGCCCCATCAGACCACTTTACCCCATCCCGCAGGGTGAAGGTGATCTGCTGTCGGTCTGAGGAAATGTCCCAAGATTCAGCTAGTCCTGGTTCCAACTCCCCTGTCATGCCATTCTCACTCAACAATCCTTCGTAGAGGTAACCAAATACACCGAAGGGAGAGGTATTAACAATAGCGTTAAAGGTAGCTGGGTCACTAGGAGTAGCTAACACTAGTTGAGAGACCTGAGCTGCTTGAGTCTTAAACTGGTTCGGATGACAACCTGTGAGGATTAATAGACAAGATAGCGCCAGCGCAACTGCTTGAAGAGGGAGGAGTGTGGGGAGTGTGGGAAGTGTGGGGTGTGTGGAATTTATAGAGCAGATAGGGTGTATAGGGAGTGTGGGGAGTGTAGGGAGTGTGGGGAGTGTGGGGAGTGTGGGGAGGGAAGAAGTAGTTTTGGATAAGAAGATATTTTTAAATAAACTTTTGTTCATTGTCTTGATCCACAACGTGGAAGAAACGGTTTTTTAGTTGCTTTTTAGTTGGTATTCACAGCTGCGATTCGGCTTTGCCGACCCTACGCGATCGCTTTTTTTGGTGAAAGTAGCTCACTGAATTACGCAATGCTATAAATCACAGGTAAGCATATGCGCTACAGATGGTGCTACTTGAGGTGCCGTCAGCTGTCAGCAGACTTAACTCAGATTAAACGAATGCTTACCTGTTTTCTTCAAAAGCTGATAACTGATAACTGATAACTGATATAGCAGTCGAAGTAAAGCTTAAGACATATTTCTGCTCCCTGCTCCGAAGTCCCTGCTCCGAAGTCCCTTTCAACCAAAATACTCTGTCCTAAACTATACTTCGGTTGCTATAACTGATAACTGATAGCTGATAGCTGATAGCTTACAATCACAGTGGCAGTATTAATGTAGTAGATCAGAGTAACTAGAAAGGTTGATGCAGGTGATCAAACGGTATCCCGATAATGAGCACCAAACCCTATTAGAGACAGCGGAGTCTTATCTCAGGGAATCCGTTGCTCCCTTGGCTTCAGAAATTGATAGTGCTCCTGAGGTGTTACGAGAGGCTCTCAAGGGAATGAGCGTTCGCACTTTGCTAGGGCTAAGGATTCCGAAATCCTGGGGAGGTCTAGAAGTAAGTAGCACAACCTTTGGCTACTTCCAGCAACTGTTAGCACGGTATTCCGGTGCTTTGGCATTCTTGCAAATGCAACACCAGAGTGCTGGAGCAATGATCGCCTACTCTGAGAATGAATCGTTGAAGCACCAGTATCTTCCTAAATTAGCCAAGGGTCAAGTGCTAGTTGGTATCGGCTTTTCCCAAGTGCGACGAACAGGTAACCCACCGGTGAAAGCTATTCCGGTAGATGGTGGATATCATATCAATGGAAAAGTGCCTTGGGTTACTGGGTTTAGCTTGTTTCAAGAGTTTGTCATTGGTGCAGTATTGCCTGATGGTCGAGAAGTTTACGGTATGGTGCCATTGACTCCAACTTGCCAAGATGGAGGTGGTACTATTACCTTTAGCAAACCCATGGCACTGGCGGCGATGGAATCCACCAATACGGTTAGTGCTACCCTTACCGATTGGTTCTTACCTGAAGAACGTGTGGTCTCGATTGCTAAAGCAGGTGCAATTCACGAAAATGACCAGAAGAAACTTTTGTCTGCTGGTTTTTTGGCCCTAGGATGTGCCCAAGCTGGACTGGACATTGTAGAAGCGGCTGCCAAAACCAAGCAACTGGATTTTCTATACAATACTTTTGAATCCCTCCACGGGGAATTCACTCGCTGCCAGACAGCTATGATCCAAGCAGCACAAGCAAATTCTCAGACTTTTCAACAACGGCTACAACTGAGGACTTGGGCAATTAACTTAGCAGGAAGATGTGCTCAAGCAGGGGTGACTGTGTCTAGTGGTGCTGCTAACTACAAACACCATGCTGCCCAGCGAGTCTATCGGGAAGCTTTGGTATTTACTGTCTCTGGTCAAAGCACGGCTATCATGGAGGGAACTCTGGCTCGGTTGGTATAGCGCTACGCTTAGCGTCAGAAGTCAGAAGTCAAAAGTCAGAAGTCAGCTAGGACTAGGTTTCGGAGTTTAGAAATGTCAAACATCTGAATGGGTAGTGCTATAAATGTTTCCTGTGGGTGAATCCTGATTGACTGACTTAGAAACTCCTATACTCCCATATCTTGCCCTTCTGCTAACTTTGTGGTATTTATCAACATCTAATCTACTTCTGTAATATAATTGTATTATAATGGAACGTAGTGCAGAGGCAGTCACACCAGCCTTCTAAGCTGTGAACAAGTCGGCTTTGCTGAATCGCCCCCGCCGAATTCTGTCTGTGTAGTACAGCTTGTGTAGTACATACAACTATGGATATTACCCAACCCCATCACCCAAGTTTCAATGAGCAGGAGTTAGCCATTTGCCTGAGGGTGCTGGAGGCAGCGGGTAGGATGTCCAGTGACAATCCACAGCTGTTGACTATTGAACGGGCGGCCTCAGCACTGATGAAGCGACTCAAACAAAAGCGTCGCCACCAGCGCAAGCAGGCTCGCCGTCAGCATGACTTGGCTTTGCTCGCTCGCGCCCAGATTCATGGCGAAGCCTTGCCGGAACGATTACGCCAGCTGGCTGCAGGGGTATCCCTTGAGCATGATCAACTCTATACTCCCCAGCTATGCTACCTGTGCAAGCAGCCTTACAAACGTGTACATCACTTTTACCACCAGTTTTGTCCTAACTGTGCCCCGGAACACTATAGTCGGCGCTACGCCCGAACTGACTTACAGGGTCGGCGAGTGCTAGTCACGGGTGGACGGATTAAGATTGGGTATCACATTGCACTCAAAATGCTACGGGACGGTGCTCATGTGATTGTAACCACCCGATTCCCGAAAGATGCCGCCCGTCGATACCTGGCTGAGAAAGATTCACAGGTATGGGGTGAGCGATTGGAAATCTACGGGCTAGACTTTCGTGATCTGCGTGGGGTGATGGCATTTATCGATCAGTTGCTGGCATCTCCCCCACTCAATATTATTATCAATAATGCTGCCCAAACCATTCGCCGCCCACCTGCATACTTCAAAGCTCTTGTCCAAGGGGAGATGGAGAGTCTGGATCAACAAACCAGGCAATGGGTGAAAGCTGAATCAGAGGCTCTGGTAAAGAAGTCAGCACTTAACGCTTTTTACCAGCTCTGTCTGAGCAGCAAGGAGGATCCAAACTTTCCGGATGGAGTCCTTGACATTGAGGGTCAGCCCTTAGATTTGAGGCATGTTAATAGCTGGCGACTCTTACTTGACCAGGTTGAGCCGATCGAGATGGTTGAGGCTTGGTTGGTAACGACTATGGCACCTTACTTATTTAATTCCCGCTTGAAGCCGTCACTGATGGCATCTCCTTTCGAGGATCGTTATATTGTCAATGTCTCTGCTGTAGAAGGTCAATTCTCCTATGGTAATAAGACACCCTATCATCCCCACACTAATATGGCTAAAGCTGCACTGAACATGATGACCCGAACGGTGGGGATGGATTATGTTTGCGATCGCATTTATATGACCAGTGTTGACACGGGTTGGATTACGGACGAGAAGCCTCATCCTGTGCGTGAATACCTCCGTCAGCAAGGATTCCGTCCACCACTTGATGTGATTGATGGCGCTGCACGGGTTTATGATCCCATTGTGCGCGGGTTAGCAGGGGAGCGCCTCTATGGGGTGTTCCTGAAAGACTATAAACCATTTGATTGGTGAAGTAATATAGCGCTACGCGCAAGGCAAGAGGAATCCCCCCTAACCTCATAAGGGTAGGTTTTTTACAAAGACCTCAGGTGTGGGGTGTGGGGCGTGGGGTGTGGGGGATAAGAAAATGTACTTAATTTGTCCTTCAAAATCATCATTGTCTTGATGCAATAGCGAGTGGTTTGAAGTTACCGTAAGACAGGGGAGCCTTAATCAATGGAGGCGCGCTTTCCGCGTGAAGAATTAAATTACGGGGTCGCGCCTCAAGTTTTAACCATGCATCTGCATAGCCTACCAACCATAAAGGCTCCCCTGTCTAAGGTTTCGTCTCCGGGGGAAACC
>NZ_JAAHGN010000444.1:0-5929 GCF_010672485.1 Moorena sp. SIO2C4
TGAAAGACATAGCTAGTGTTGTTTATTTTCTTTCCCAAGATGGTGCATCATTTATGACTGGAGCGCTGATTCCGATAGATGGCGGACTCACGTCTCAGACTCAATCATTATCATCCCTCAATGTTTCGGATACTTAAGCCCAAAAAAAACCTCAAAACGGGAGATTAATATAAGATGCTTCTAACTCAGAAGCATTAGCTAAGCTCCTCCCAAGGAGGCTCACTTCATCTTCGACCATGGGCTCTTGAGTCTTTTTAGCGTGGTCTCGCTTGTTTTTTCGACTTTGGTTTATGCTTCGGTGTGAATAACTCCCATCCCTGTCTGCTCCAGAGAGTAAAACAATATTCAAGCCGGAGGCAAATAGGAGCGTCCTATAATATAATGATAATGACAATATTTAATTATTGCTGTTTTTTATTATCATTATCACTTAAAATTATTTCTATCCTTGGAGGTATTTACAAAATTCCTTCGCTTTTGAAAAGCTTTTAGCTTTGTTTGACTCCTAGCCCTTACAGCTTTCTTAGCTCATCACAGAAGATTATTCTTGAACAATTACGTTTTTAATCTGTGTTGTTGTTGATCTATATTTAGAAATGCTAAAAGATATCTTAAGCAATAAAGTATGGCTCGTAACTGGAGCGAGTGGATATGTAGGTGGGGAATTATGTAAAAAAATTAAAACAGAGTATCCTTCTATTTATTTGATAGCAACAGATGTAAACACTCCCAGCCACAATTTATATGATGAGTTTATCATCGGCTCTTTGGAAAATTTTGAGAATACAGTAGTTCATAAAATATTAACAAGCAAAATTGATTTAGTAATCCATCTAGCAGGTGTTGCCGTTGAAGGATGGTGCTTTAAAAATCCTCTTGTAACCTGTGAATACAACATACGTGCAGTCTATATTCTCTTAGAAGCTATACGAAAAAGTATTTATCCATGTCATCTAATTTTGAGTACAACAGATAAGGTTTATGGACGAGATGCAACTCAAATAAACTCCTATTTTGAAGACGAGCCTTTGTTAGCAAAAAGTATCTATGAAACCTCTAAAGTCTGTGCAGATTTGTTAGCGCAATCGTTTTACTTTACTTATAAAGTACCGTTAAATATTTTACGTTTTGCTAATCTTTATGGAGGGTTAGATAGGAAGAGTTCACGTCTAGTACCACGTACTATACAAAGATTGCAAAACGGTCTACCTCCTGAATTACGTTTAACCAATAATGGTCAGGAATATACACGGGATTTTATTCATATATCAGATGCTATTGAAGGTATTATCATGGTAGCCAAAGCTTCATTAGAGTCAAATTCCAATATTATCGGTGAAATTTTTAATATTAGTAGTGGTAAGGAGTATAGGATAAGAGATATCATAGATATTATTATTAGTATTTTCCAACCAGGAGTGAAATATGTGGAGGTTAAAGGAGGAGTAAACTATTCAGAGATTGTCAATCAGTGCGCTAGTAATAATAAGATGAAACAGGTGTTAGGATGGGAGCCTAAAATTTCTTTAAAAGATGGGTTAATAATGATTAGAGATGAGTATGGTCAAGAGTAAATCCTTGCTGGGGGGGCGACATGCAATCTGACATCGATACTGGCTAATAATTTCAGCCCATAAGGTATAAAAAAATACATGCTGTTTTGGGCAGACCTTGGACGTAGTTATAAGGGTCCGGATCTTCATGACAATGAAAGGAGGGTCAATTGGCGACTGTATCGAGTATGAGCTCATTGGCATCAAAGCTTTATATAGTCAGATTTTGAGAGCTGATGTCGCCCCTGAAGCGACTCAACACACTTAAACGTGTATTCTTAGGTTCCCAAATTTCCTAACTGACCAATTTATGTCAACAATAATAATTAAAGCAGTGTATGAAAAATTTGAGAGTAATCCCTGATGTCTAGTACAACATTTGGACTCCACGGTAAGCTTTATGAGTACTTTCACTCAGTTTCTTTACGAGAAGCGGAAATTTTGACTCAACTCAGACAAGAAACCGCACAACATCCTATGGGTGTAATGCAGATTGCCCCAGAACAGGGGCAGTTTATGGCACTACTGATACAGCTAATGGAGGCAAAGAAAACTCTGGATATAGGAGTATTTACAGGGTATAGTTCTCTAGTAGTAGCATTAGCATTACCACCAGATGGTAAAGTAGTTGCTTGCGATACTAGTGAAGAGTATACTGCGATCGCTCGTCGCTACTGGCAAATGGCAGGAGTGGCTGAAAAAATTGATCTCCACATTGCACCAGCATTGGAAACTCTAGACCGTTTACTAGCAGACTTTCAAGGTGGTACATTTGATTTTGCCTTCATTGATGCTGATAAAGCTAACTATGATAGCTACTATGAGCGTTGCATTGAATTAGTTCGCCCAGGTGGACTAATTTTGATAGATAATGTGCTCTGGTTAGGTAAGGTAGCCGATCCGGAAATAACAGATAATAGAACCGAGTCTATTCGTGCTCTTAATCAGAAAATCCAACAAGATCAAAGAGTAACTATTAGTCTGGTACCGATCGCTGACGGCTTAACCCTAGCGCTGAAACGTCCTTAGAGAACCAGGGTAAGGGCAAGAATAAATCAGGAGGCATTATTATCAACAATATTGATAAAACAGTGCGATAGTCCTGAGAATCAAGGATTAACCCTTTTCTGTCACTCTCCGGTTATAATAAGTAGAAAAAGAAAAAAAAGAAACTCTACAAGGTAAGCACAGCAATAGATGTAGAGGAACAAATCCTAAAACATTTAGCCAGGGATACCCAGGCAACAGTATCAATAATAGATGAATATTGTCAGAGATTAGTTTAAATTATCCAGCTTTTTTATCTTTAAATCAATCGGCAGAAGTGGCCAATGAGGTGACAGATACTGATGATATCCAGGTGATTAATCATCAACAATGGAATTATGAAGGTGGATGGAAGAATGTGTTAAACAATTTTCGTTTACTGATTCAACCCATCATGATGTTATGGCTTATTTTTCCATGGTTAGATATTTTACCTAATAGTAAGTTAGGCCTGGGATTGAATCAGCTAATTAGTGAAATTAATCAATGTCAATCCTTTTTTTATTCTGGATAATCTGGCTTATTTGTTAATCATTGAATTCGGAAAGTGACAGAAAAGGGATAAATTCCCTGCGGGCTTACCCCATGGCTAGAAGCAAGGGGCTTGCGCCCTTAGACTTTTCGGTCAAAATGTAACACAGTGCGATCAAGCCCGCTGCTAGGTTAGGTTAAGTTAAGTAACCCAACAATCTCACTAAATTAATTTAAATTACTTCCGTTCAAAGGAGGCAATCAAAGGGTTCTCAGAACTTAAGTATTGATTGATTGCTGACAAGGCTTGAGGTTGATGGGAAACATGAGCATCAATGAATAAACCAATTGTTTCTGCTAGCAAATTCCGTAGTAGGTCTTCCGGTTGAGATGCTGGATAGTCTAGGAAAGCTCTACCAGTAGTGGAATCAGATGGATAAGCAATAGAGAAATGATTGGCTCCCTCTAGAAGTAGCAGATAACTATCGTCTCTGCCCCCTGAGATCGATTCTCTAAAAGTGCGTAACACTGGAGTGGTTGCTTGTTCCCAAGTTACTCCATAGCGGTGGCTGCTGTTGGCAATAACTCCATCACAGGTTCCTCCAATCAGCATTAATGGTAAAGCATCAGGTAAAGGTAAGATTTTGCCCGATGGATATCCTAGTTGCTTTCCTCCTGCTGTATGTGCACCATAGGCAAAAGAAGCCACAATTTGTGGAAAGAAGCGTGGATTTGCACTTTCAATTGCAACTCTGCCCCCAGCGGAGTGTCCTCCTAGAATGATGTGTTTTAAATCAAGCAGGCCAGCTAGAACTCCGTTAAGTTGTAATTTCTCTAATGCTACCAATAGGCTTGGTAAAGCAGAGGCTGTTGGAGCTGAACCATAGGTGTTTGGAGCCCACATTGCGATGTCAACACCTGGAGTCAGACCTACTATACCAGGTAAGTTTTCGGCAACCCAGGAGAAAGTGACAACCACAAGCCCACGTTCTGCCAACTTAATAGCAAGCCACTGATATACTTCCGGACTACAGTTTATGCCATTAAAGAAAATGACGACTTTGAAGGGAGACTGCTGAGGATCAGCAGGAACAATACCCATATTTTGTTCCTGATCGCTGCCTGACATCAGGGCTGGATAGAAAACTTTCAAATGAATGGTGTCATATGGAGAGGAAGCATCTTCTACTTTGGTAGACTGAAAAATTGCTCGAATAACCATACCACAAAAACTTATTTATTCAGATTTTAATCAGCTTATCAATTACAGCGAGCTTTGAAGCACACCAATAGATGGAAGGCTAACGGCCTTGAGGCTAGCGGCGCGAGACCAACTCTGGGAAAAGCCAAATTTTGCCGTCTTTGATATCTAAATGAACGATAGAACGGTAAATCCGATTCAAATCTTCCCAACCCACATTCATCCACTGGTAATGATCCCGAACAGTGTCAAAAATTAGTTGTACTTCCACCTCATCATTAGAAACATCATCCTGGGCGTACTGGTTCAGTAATCTCTGAACCTACTCGCGGTATTGAGCTACTTTCTCCATTCAACAATCACCTCATTGGCTGGATCATACACAATTATCAAGACCTGATACTGTTGTATCGCAGGATGCTTTAGCCTACAGGTCTGCTGTCAGAGTAGTAAGTTATGACTGCTATTGCTGAGGAGCTCAAGCCTACACTCCCCTAGCCTCGCGAGTGTAGCTAGGTCACTACAAAAGACTACAGGAAGAATTATGCCGTGGAGTGTCAAACACAAAATCCGTTAAAGTATGTAAATAAGCGAAGTTACCTTTTTAACCCAGGCACAATGGTATCCTCATCCTCGATTGCTGTCAGAGAACTCCCCATATTTCCCCTACCTGAAGTAGTTTTATTTCCTGGACGCCCTCTGCCGTTACACATTTTTGAATTTCGCTACCGAATCATGATGAACACGATTTTGGATAGCGATCGCAGATTTGGTGTCTTAATGTGGGATCCTGTTAAACAGGAACCAGCTACAGTTGGCTGTTGCGCTGAAGTTAACCACTTTCAGCGTCTTCCCGATGACCGGATGAAAATAGTAACTTTAGGTCAGCAGCGGTTTCGGCTCTTAGAGTACGTTCGTGAAAAACCCTATAGGGTTGGACTAGTGGAATGGATTGAAGACCAGCCACCTGCTAAAGACCTCAAACCAAAGGCAAAAGACGTCGCACAGTTATTGCGGGATGTTGTGCGTCTTTCCGCTAAGTTGACCAACCAGAAAATTGAGCTACCAGAAGACCTGCCCGATCTACCGATTGAGTTGTCTTACTGGGTTGCTAGCAATCTGTATGGCGTAGCCTTAGAACAGCAGGCACTTTTAGAGACCCTGGACACGGAAAAACGTCTAGAACGGGAAACAGAAATTCTCACTTCAACTCGCAATCACTTAGCAGCACGCACTGTACTCAAAGATGCATTGACTTAAGCTTTAATTGTAGCGTTTCTCATAGCTATGAGGTACACAGGATTTTTGGCCAGATCCGCTGCTCTCGACTCCCGACTCCCGACTCCCGACTCCCTACTTCCATTAACCCAGAACGAAAGTACCTCACCCAATTAATAACTGCTATAACAGTTTTGTTCACGGTTGACGGTTAACTGTTGAAAGTAAAATTATCAACATTTATGAGGGTGTAGCTGCCAAAAATCTTGAGGATTTCCTGATCAGGAATTATTTCCTCAAGAGCAGCTTTAAATAATGGTGTATACAGATCTGATTCCAGTTCAATAAAGAATATGTACTCACCAAGTAATCGTTTGGTGGGACGAGACTCAATCCGACTTAAATTAATACCTCGACGGGCAAACACCTGGAGTGGTTA
>NZ_JAAHGN010000445.1:0-5868 GCF_010672485.1 Moorena sp. SIO2C4
TCTTTACTTAAACCGACTGCTGAGAAGGGTTTGGCTGCATCGACAAGCTTGCCACCCTTCTGAGTCAGTACTCATTTTGGTAGACTTCGGTTTTCCTAGACTCCGGTATCTATTTTTTCTCTGAGGGGCAAATAATTATGGACGCGATCGCCACCTACTCTATTTTGAATTTTAACGTCGAGATTCCTGACTGGCTGCAAGATTGCTTAAGAGCCGCTTCATCAGCGGCAGAGGAACCAGTCGGTGATCATACTTTGTTAATCGCTGAGGCATTTAAATTTGCTTACCAACTCCATCAAGGTCAGTCCCGCAAATCAGGAGAGCCTTACATTGCCCATCCTGTTGCAGTGGCTGATTTATTAAGGGATTTGGGAGGCAACTCTACTATGATAGCGGCTGGATTCCTCCATGATGTAGTTGAAGATACGGAAATTACTCCAGAAGAAATAGAATCCCGGTTCGGAGTGGAGGTACGAAATTTAGTAGAAGGGGTAACCAAACTATCTAAATTCAACTTCTCGAGTAAAACTGAGCGTCAAGCCGAGAACTTCCGCCGGATGTTCCTGGCCATGGCAGCAGATATTAGGGTAATCGTTGTCAAACTGGCAGATCGATTACATAATATGCGGACGTTGGAATACTTGAAGCCACAAAAACAGGGTCAGATTGCCCAAGAAACTCGAGATATCTTTGCCCCCCTAGCCAATAGGTTAGGAATTGGTTGCTTCAAGTGGGAACTAGAAGATTTAGCCTTTAAGTATCTCGAAAGGGATGCTTATCGGGAAATTCAGTCGTTGGTAGCAGAAAGACGCTCAGACCGGGAACAGCGCCTCAAGGAAGTCTCAGAACTTTTGCGAGAGCGCATTCAGAAAACCGGTGTTCATTGCGTTGATATTAGTAGTCGCCCCAAGCACCTGTATGGAATATATCAGAAAATGCAGCGGCAGAACAAGGGGTTTCATGAAATCTATGATATTGCTGCAATGCGCGTGATTGTGGAAACCAAAGAGGAATGCTACCGAGCCTTAGCCGTTGTTCATGATCTGTTTAGACCAATTCCAGGTCGGTTTAAAGATTATATTGGTTTACCTAAACCTAATCGCTATCAATCCCTCCATACCGGAGTGATTGGGTTTAATGGTCGCCCGATCGAAGTCCAAATTCGCACCCTGGAAATGCACCATGTGGCGGAATGGGGTATTGCTGCTCACTGGAAGTATAAGGAAACCGGTGGCTCTAATACCACCAAATTCACGGCTGATGATGAAAAGCTGACTTGGCTGCGGCAGTTATTGGAATGGCAGAAAGACCTGAAAGATGCTCAGGAATACATGGAAAACATCAAAGATAACTTATTTGATGAAGATGTCTATGTATTTACACCAGATGGTGACGTAGTCGCTTTGAGTCGGGGGGCAACTGCCGTAGACTTCGCCTATCGGATTCATACCGAGGTGGGAAACCATTGTGCTGGTGTACGAGTTAATGGTGAGTGGCGGGTACTCGATTGTCCTCTAAAGAATGGGGATATCGTAGAAATTCTCACCACCAAAAACGCTCACCCTAGTCTAGATTGGCTCAACTTTGTGGTAACAGCCAGTGCCAGAAATCGTATTCGGCAATGGTTTAAGCGATCGCATCGGGAAGAAAATGTGGCTCGGGGTCGGGAACTCTTAGAGAAGGAACTTGGGAAAAAAGGATTTGAAGCCTTGCTCAAATCAGCACCAATGCAAATTGTGGCGGAGCGCTGTAACTACCACAAAGTAGAGGATTTACTGGCTGGCCTGGGTCATGGTGCAGTGACACTCAACTTTGTAGTGAAACGACTAAGGGAAGAACTACACGCTGGTTTAGACAATCAGCCAGAAGAAAGTGAAGTTATCCAACAGTATTCTAGCTCTACCCCCATTAATCTCCAATCCCAACTTCCTAGTAAGACACATCCTATTGCTGGTGTAGAAGGACTACTGTATCGCCTTGCTGCATGTTGTAACCCCTTACCGGGAGAATCTATTATTGGGGTAGTCACTCGCACTAAGGGGATTTCCATTCATCGGCAAGGATGTGTGAATGTGGAAAATGTTTTAGGAGAAAGACTAGTACCGGTCAGCTGGAATCCCACTGATGTCGATAACGGACGTCCCCAAACCTACCCGGTAAATGTGCAAATTGAAGTCATTGACCGGGTTGGTGTCTTCAAAGACATTCTCTCTCGCTTAAGTGACCAAAACATTAATGTCCGTAAAGCTCAAGTCAAAACTCAGTATGGCAAACCAGCTCTAATTGACCTGTGCATTGATATTCTCGATCACCAACAACTCAACTGCAGCTTTGCCAAAATCCAACAAATGAGCGATGTGTTAAATATCCGACGTGTTTCTCAGGTGGAGGAATGTCATTGAAGGTTAGGAGGTTAGGAGGTTAGAAGGTTGAAGGTTAGGAGGTTTAAGGTTAGGAGGTTTAAGGTTAGGAGGTTGAAAGTTAGGAGGTTGAAAGTTAGAAGGTTAACAATCAACAGTCAAGATTTAACTCAACAGTCAAGATTCAACAGTCAAGATTCAACAGTCAAGATTCAACAGTCAAGATTCAACAAACCACTTCTTTTTCTTCTGAACGTCGTCTAGGCACCTCATAGGTGAAGAAATCATAGGCTAAGATGGTATTTGGGAAAATTGCCCGTGCTTCAAGAAGCAAATCATCTAACCTCAGGGGGTTTCCTGGAGCATAACGAGGACTGAAATGGGTCATAATTAGCTGTTTGACTCCTGCACCAAGGGCAACTTGAGCTGCCATGGTAGAGGTAGAATGTAAGCGCTCAATAGCCATCTGAGCGTCTTGATGGGCAAAAGTAGCTTCGTGAATCAACACATCCCCATCCTTGGCCAGTTCAATAGCCTGCTCACAGAAGATAGTATCGGTACAATAAACCACTTTACGGCCAGTTTCGGGTGCTCCACACAATTCAATGCCCTTAATCTCACGCCCATTAGGTAGGGTAATCGTTTCTCCCCGTTTGAGTTTACCGTAAACCGGACCAGAGGGAATTCCTAATGCGATCGCTTTTTCTACATTAAACCTGCCCGGTCGGTCTTTTTCACACACTCGATAGCCAAAGGCTGGTACACGATGCTCCAGGGGTAGACAGGTAACGGTAAATTCCTGGTCTTCGTAGAGTAAACCAGGTTTGATCGTGTGAACTTTGAAGGGGAATGCCAAATGGGTGCGAGAGTATTTTAGGCAAGCTTGGAGATAACTATCTAAACCTGGTGGTCCATAAATATCAACCCTGTCGATGTTTCCAGCTAACCCACAGCTTGCCAACAGACCTGGGATACCAAAAATATGGTCGCCGTGGAGGTGGGTAATGAACATTCGTCTGATTTGGCTGGTTTTGATATCACTCCGCAAAAGTTGATGCTGAGTACCTTCGCCACAGTCAAACAGCCAGACTTCTGCACGCTGAGGTAAGCGCAGCGCTACACTGGACACATTGCGCGATCGCGTTGGGACTCCGGAGCTAGTTCCTAAAAATGTAATTTCCACGCAGCCTGTTTTTGAATCTTCCTCTATATATAGTACACAGGCTTAGTCTGATCATGCTCAATGTGCAATGCCTTTGAACGTATTTAGGGAATAGGGAATAGGAAATACGGAATAGGAAATACGGAATAGGGAATACGGAATAGGGAAGTGGAATAAAATCCTGTGTACCTTATAGTTATTAAAAACGCTTTATTTAGGATTGCTATATTACTATAGTGCTTTTTATCCTAATGAGGTACACAGGATTTTTTATGTGTTACCTTTTGTCTGTTCCCTCTTTTATCTTCCCTGTTCCCAGATCCGCTGTTCCCTAAAACCCATGATTCTGTACCTCACCTAATTGAAGCACGCGATAAATCAACCAACAAATCAAAAAATAAATTTAGTTTTTAACATTGGTACTACGATACTATTGTTGTTACTGTTGTGTTCTGGAGATATAATTACAAATAGACCGGGAGTGATGGAGATATTGTCATTAATTTGGTAGCGATAAAAGGTTTCTAAGTGGTAAGATACATCCAAATCTTGACGACTGTTAATATCATTTTCAGCTAGTCTAGGGGGCATTCCAAACACAAAACCTAATTCATTGCCTTCTTTGCCTAAATCGGGAAATGCCATAGTTATCGCCCAAGTCCAGATATCAGCTTTAGCACCCTTTGAGCCATCCAAACCACTTTGGCGGGGAGAGGATTCAGCGTTGGCATTGATATAACTGAGCCAACCCCCAAGGGCAAAACCAGGACTAAATCGATATCTCCCTTGTAAGCCAAACCCATTAGCAGAGGTGGCAGTTTGATCACCAAAGGGTGCTTGGGAAAATTGACTGCCAGTACTCCCAGTGACATCAATTCCTGAGTTGGGTTCAGGAGAATAGTAATGGACATAATTCAATCCAATCCCTAAGCGCTGATTTGGTGTTAAGGTTAGCTGAGTGAAAGCACCAAATTGACCATTAAATAGTCCATTACCTTCGGTGGGATTAGAGATACTAGCGGCACTACCTAAATAAGCTACACTGATTCTAATTGAGTCATTAAATTGATAACGAATAGCAGCTCCACCACCTTCAGCTAGGCGATAAACGGGGTTATGTACTCCAAAACGGGAGAGGGCTGAGACGGGATTGAGGGGGTCTGTAATTTCATCGGCTGAGAGACCTGCTGCTGCAATGTGAGCTTGAATGCGATCGCTAATCGGGAATCGATAATATAGTTCAGTTAAGACAAATTCCTGGTCTGTATCTGTTTCAAAGTCATAGAGAGTCATGTCTGTGCCATCAAGGGGGTTATTAAATTCAGGCACGTCGGTGGTATCGATTCTAGTGCGTAACAGGTCTTTACCGGTGAAACTGGTATCAAAGGATAATAGGGCAAGACCTGTGAATGTAGTGGTAAGACTATCGTCTTCAGTTGGGCTACTGCAACAAGGGGCAGCTTTGTTACCAGTGAAGTAGTCAATTAGGATAAAGTCTACTTCGCCATTGAGCTTAGTAGTGGTGGAAAACTCAGTAATTTCGACTTCAGCAGTACGAGCGGTGACAGCATCCAGGTTACCACGCAGTCTAGCTAGTTCCAGGGTAAACTCGCCTTGCAAACGCTTGATTGCCTCTAGATCCTCTTTAAAGTAGGACGATGCCAAATTGGGAGCAACAATCACCTTACTGAGCTGATCGAAACAGGCATTGAGAGCAGCAGCAAATTCATAACGGTTGAGGGGACTATTGCCACGATAGCTACTATCAGGATATCCTGCCATACAACCGTAGCGCTCTACGATAGATTGTAAGGCTTGGAATGCCCAATCTGTGGGCTGGACATCGGATAACTGGGATACTGATGTCACCTGATCCATCGGATCATCTATCGGTTCGAGATTGGGTTCGATATGGGGAGTTAGTTGATGGTCAAACTCTTGTGTAGTTGTTGGTAATTCTGTTGTTGGTGATCCTGGGAACAACTGGTCAACAGGTGTCACCTGCTCCATCACGCCCACAGAGATGGGGGGAAGTAATTCTACTGCTACGGATAATTCCTGGGCGGTTGTTGACTTTGGTTGAGATTCATTGGCTAGACCATTGGGAGTTAGTAAAAATGCTGCAGCGATCGCAGCTGGAGTTACATGGGGCAAGCTCCAAGTCAGTTTGGGCATTGGGAACGATAGTTGACTACTCACACCGAAAACATTGATATAATGGCGCAAATCTTAGCAATTTGCCCAGTAGGGTGATGCTAACAGGGGTAGGTTTCTGATATCTGGGTGAAGCGGGAAGTGTCGGAAGTGTGGGATTCTAAGAGGTTGTCTGAGAAGTCTCATTTGCTA
>NZ_JAAHGN010000446.1:0-5864 GCF_010672485.1 Moorena sp. SIO2C4
GTTCAGGCCTTTGCTCTTTCCGTCCAGTCGCAACTGTCATTAGTAGGCATTTTTACTGAGCGAGATTTGCTAAAGGTCATAGTCGAAGGGATTGGGCTTTCTGGACTAGCGATCGCTGACGTGATGACCACAGAATTAATTACACTACCAGCCACTGAAGTCGAGAATGTCGAGAATATAGTCAAGCTACTGTCTCGATTGCGCCAACATCGGATTCGTCATCTACCAGTTGTAGAGGATAGTGGACGACCGACAGGTATCATTACAGAAAATAGTTTGCTGCAAGTGCTAGAACCAGCAACAATGTTGGCTACTAATCAACAGCTGGTAGACGGAGTTAATCAGCCCACGGCTCAACTAGAAGCCACAAATCAGGAACTAGAAGCATTTGCCTATTCAGTATCCCACGAGTTAAGCGCTCCACTACGAAGGATTAAGAGTTTTATTAAGGTTCTATCAAAGGACTATCATCACCAGTTGGATCTCAAAGGACAACACTATCTCCAACGTATATCTGCTAACAGTCAGCATATGTGGAAACTCATTGAGGATTTGCTAGAGCTTTCGAGAGTTAGCGGTGACCCGATGCACTACCAGCAGGTTGATTTGAGCAAGATGGTTGCTGAAATTAGGTTAGAACTCACACAAACCCAACCTGAACGGAGCGTGGAATGGGTCATTGCCAAAGGAATTCAGGCTTATGGAGATAGTACGTTGCTCCGGATTGTTTTACAGAATCTACTCCACAACGCCTGGAAATACACATCCCATCATCCCCAAGCCAGGATTGAATTTGGAGTTTGCCCATTGTCCGCACCTCAGACAGGGGGGCAAGAGCAAACTAGTGATGAAGCGATCGCCTATTTTGTCCGGGATGATGGAGCTGGCTTTGATCTGGCTGACGCTGACAGATTATTTATCCCTTTTGTACGCTTGCACAACGAAGCCGAGTTTACTGGCAATGGCATTGGACTCGCTACTGTAAAGCGTATTATTCACCGACATGGTGGCAGAGTCTGGGCTAAAAGTGCAATTGAACAAGGAGCAACGTTTTATTTTACCCTTCCACCCTTCAAAAATTATTCGCTATAATAACACCATTGCTTGGTCTCCTCCACACCTAAAAACGTAAGCATTCAGCCGTCAGCCGTCAGCCGTCAGCCGTCAGCCGTCAGTGGTCAGTGGTCAGCTTATTTTATTCAAAAGCACCGATTGCGCTACGGGCACGCTGCGCGAACAGTAGCGTGGCCATTCCCGTAGCCTGGCCTTTGGCTGATAGCTGATAGCACCGATTGCGCTACGGGCACGCTGCGCGAACAGTAGCGTGCCCGTAGCCCATTAGCTGATAGGTGATAACTGATAGCTGAATGCTTACCTAAAAACTATTGCAATCACTACTGATCTAATGATTAGCAATAGTTAAATTACAATTGATGATCTGTGTGCAAACATAAAAATGACAAAATGGCAGCCATGTGTTTCATTTTTATGATAATACAGGCTTTAAGATGGCTTTGGTAATTATGGCGCTTAGGCAATTTAAGCTGTTAGGAATTGAATTTACAGAAATCGCAGCTTGTTTGCCCCCCTGCTTGACGCGGGGGGTGAAAACAAGTTAGGGGATGCACACCCCTGGTCTACTTTCTTTGTGATTAGGAGGTGATATAACTAGTGCAATACGGGACAAAGAAAATATTATTATCTGGATTATTGTCTGGGAACATACCAGATGAAACTAATGACCTACTTGTTTTCTGGTGTGAACAAGCCAACAACCTGTACAAGCAGGCTTGGTAGGCAGTAAGACAGACTTATTTTGAAAACTGTGAGTATTACACTTACTTTGATGCTTATGACATGTACCGAGTTGGTCCCAAAGACGGCGTTGCTTAATAATGTAATGATTTTAATAGTAGGTGCGCGCCTCCAAGGCCGCGAGCAATCCCTCGCGGCCTTGGGTCGCACCTGTGGAATGGGCATCTTGTGTGGAACTGGCATCTTGCCAGTTTCAATATATTGTCGGGCGGGCAGGATGCCCACTCTACTCCTATTCATTACTTGATTCAGAAACGCCGAGAATACAAGAGTATTAAGGTTAGCTATGGTCAACTTTGCAAAGCAAAGATTTCAAGGATAATCCGCACTACAAAGCACTAGGTGTTAACCAAGTTCTAGTCTAAGGAGACTTTAGGAGAAGCCATTTATCGGTTGGGATTAAACCTAAACTTACCTGAGTTCGACATAACCAACTATCCGGCAATTGAGGAGTCAGTAGTCAGGAATCAGTAGTCATAATAATTGATTTTCCATCCAGGAATTTTTAATATAAATTTGCTTGGTAATCCACTAATCGTTATTGATACTACCACTAACCTTGCTAAATTATTATCCTGATTTCTGAATTATGTATTCTGTATACTCCTCAAAACCAGCCAATTCAGGTAATGACATCGATTTGAGTTAAAAATTAGCCATAAATGTGTAGATGATGAGATTAGTAATATCATAATCCAAAAGCTTTCTAATCAAGTAGAAACTTATTGAACAATAGATAGGACATATCAATGAATAAACCACTGCGAATTTTGATTGTCGAAGACTCAGAAGATGATGCTGAGTTGCTGGTGGTTGAACTAAAAAATGGTGGCTACGAAGCAATTTATGAACGAGTGGAAGCACCAGGAGCAATGAACGAAGCCTTAGATAATAAGGGGTGGGATCTTGTGATTGCTGATTACTTCATGCCTAAGTTTAGCGCCATTGGTGCCTTACTACTCTTACAAAAAAAAGGGTTAGACTTACCGTTTATTATCGTCTCCGGCTCGATTAAGGAAAATATGGCAATCGCTGCTATGAAAGCGGGAGCCCATGACTATTTACTTAAACACCAGTTAGCACGATTAGTTCCGGCGGTGGAGCGGGAGTTAAGAGAAGCAAAGGTGCGCAAAAATTACCGGAAGGCAATCAAGAGGTTACAAGACCTGACGTTTTATGACGAATTAACCGGTTTGCCTAATCGGACATTGTTTTTATACTACCTGCGCCAGTGGTTTAAGCCAGTACAGCCAACTCACAATCGCAAATGTCTACCGATGGCATACCCGATTATACCAACTCTTTGCTGGGATGAACCAATTGTTGGAAACACTCAGAAGGATAATGTATTTGCTGTGCTATCTCTGACTCTCAGTCGCTACGGAATTATCCAATACAGTCTAGGTGATCTACTCAGTGAACAACTCCTAGTTGCTACTGCTCAACGCTTACAGGAATGCATCGGTGATCAGGATATATTGGCACGGATGGGAGAGAATAAATTTGCGATTTTGCTCTCGAATATCCAAGACTTAGCTCAGGTGAAAGAGACAGCTGAGCGTATCCATCAGGAGATTTCCATCCCATTCGATCTCAATGGGCGAGTTGTGTCTTCTAATTGCTACATTGGTATTGTCCTGAGTACCATGGGGTATGAGCAACCGAAAGATTTGCTGCGAGGGGCAGATACGGCGATGTATTATGCCAAATTAGAGGGGAAAGGAGCCTCAGAAGTTTTTCATCCTAGTATGCAAAAGAGAGCTATTGAGCGACTACAGTTAGAAACCGACTTACAACAGGCAATTAAATACGAAACATTGCATCTGAATTATCAACCAATAGTGTCCCTGACAACCGGCAAAACTATTGGTTTTGAAGCCTTGGCCAGGTGGCAGCACCGCACTCGCATCAAGGTTAGTCCTAGTGAGTTTATTCCGGTAGCAGAAGAAACAGGACTAATTATCCCCCTTGGTGAATGGATTTTACGGGAAGCCTGCAAACAGTTAAGCCTTTGGCAAGACCAGTTTCCTGATTATTCTTCTTTGAGTATCAGTGTGAATCTGTCTGGTATTCAACTCAACCAACCCCAGCTGATTGACCAGATTGACCAAATCTGCACCACGTTAGAATTGAGTGGGGCGAACTTGAAGCTGGAAATTACTGAGAGTGTGTTGGTAGATAATGCCTCAGTTGATAGCACTATCTTGCATAAACTCAAAGACAGAAATATAAAATTGTGTATCGATGATTTTGGCACCGGATACTCATCGTTTTCCTATCTAAATGATTTGCCAATTGATATCATTAAAATTGCTCGTTCTTTTATTAGCCAAGGATTTACAAAAAATGGTAAAAATTTTGATACGGTAGAAGCGATTGTAAATCTAGCTAAAAAACTAAAAATTCAGGTAATTGCTGAGGGTATAGAAACCCAAGAACAAAAGGATATTTTGCAAGATTTAGGCTGTGAATATGGACAAGGATTCTTATTTGGTGAAGCCCTCACTGCGGAAACGGTGACCAATTTGATGTTAACCAAGCCAGATAGGTTTTGGTAATCGCTATAGTAGGAATTAAGACAAGCAAAAGGGTATCCCCCAATACTCACCGACGATCGGGGGGCAAGCTTGGATGTAAAAGAGGCTAAACATGAAACCTGACTTGGAAAACAGATCCTACACTGCAAGAGCTGACCATAGACTAGGTTATTCAGTCTTGAGCACTTCTTACCACTCAGGACAATGGGCGTTGCTGAATCAAGTAATGAATAGGAGTAGAGTGGGCATCCTGCCCGCGCGAAAATCTCTTGAAACTGGCAAGATGCCAGTTCCACCAAGATGCCCATTCTACAAAACTCTTAAAATCATTCCATTATTCAGCAACGCCGGAAAATGCACTCAAGAGAATGGACTGAGCACTCAAAACTCAGCACTCAGTTTGCTTAAACGTTTACTAATTGCCACAGCGGTGCTGTTGGCTGTTGTCCCTACCACGACTAGTTGCAGTCTACTGGAACGGCAGCCTCGGTCAAACTCTACCTTGGTCTACAAAGGACCAGTAAGGCAGGAGGTGAAAGCTGGTTCATTGATACCAGGGACTGATATTCGGTACATCAGTAGGACGGAGGAGAAAACTGCTGAAGTGTTGATCAATGGACAACGGGCATTCAAGCGCAGTGGTGACTCTCTAGACTGGACTGGAAGCCCTCTGAGGGGAGTCGAAATGGGCCTGAACCAACGGGTATTAGTTTATAGTGAGGAACGCCTACAAGCTGGTGGTAGTGTTAGTCTAACGGTAGATGGGGTATCTTCTAAACCTGGTTGGGTACCGCAGGTACCGGACAAAACAAACCCCAGTCTAGTGGTTTACAAGGTTCCAGTTTTATACCGAGTCAAGCAGGGAGAAACAATTCCTGGAACCACTTTGAGTTATACCGGCAAAACTGAACAAGGTGCGCAGTTGGGTGGATTACCGACCGGAGAGTCTCCTTACCGCCAACGGGGTGACTCGATTAGTTGGCGAGGGGAATTACGCCCTAGAGTTTATCTCGATTTA
This sequence comes from Moorena sp. SIO2C4, assembly GCF_010672485.1. Lineage (NCBI taxonomy): Bacteria > Bacillati > Cyanobacteriota > Cyanophyceae > Coleofasciculales > Coleofasciculaceae > Moorena > Moorena sp. SIO2C4. The sequence continues at coordinate 5,371 of NZ_JAAHGN010000446.1, forward strand.
GTAGTACGTACTGCCTTCTATAACGAAGACCGTCTGAGTGTGACTGGCTTTGCAACAGTTATCCTAGCAATCGGTGGTTGACGGTGGTTCGCCCTTGGCGTCCCTTTTTGGAGTTTGGATGTTAGAGTTAAGGGTTGAGATGGCTACTTGAATGGCGGGAAGACCCTACATTGGTCGATGGACAAATCTAATGCGATCGCAACTGAAAATCAGCATGCCCTGAAAAAACTGGCGTCGGCAGTAGAAGCCTCTCAGGGACAGTTCAAGCTGATTTTAGCCCGCTGCAATTATATCAGGGTGCGTTTCCGTTTGGTAGCGCAATTACCAACACTCTGCTCGGTTGACATTAATACCGTAACCCTTAAGCCATCGGACAACGTGCTCTATGACACCATTCGGTCAATACTGGCAGAAGAACGCCCTAGTGCTGTGATGGTGTTGGGCTTAGAATCGGTGCAGAATCTAGCACAGATGCTGAGTGTGACTAATCAAGT
>NZ_JAAHGN010000447.1:0-5854 GCF_010672485.1 Moorena sp. SIO2C4
TTATATTGACCGGGGTGAACAGTTACGCCGACTCAATTGCCATATTGTGTACACAATTCCCTTGGCGTTAACTTTCTCCAATGAGTGCGAAACCCTGAAGAATCGCTTAGGTGGTGGACTTACTCCTAAAATATTACCGATGGTGCCAGTTAAACTGCGCACAGGTAAGGAGTTTCCCGATGGCATGGCTTTGCTACGAGAAATGGTACTGGTTAGAGCTTTCCCCAATCAAACTACTGAGGAACAATTTGCTTTGCTCCCGGAAGTATTTGATAATATAGAAACCTTAAACCGCTTGTGCCGAATTAGTGGTGGTCATGTGCGCAACTTGCTAGGATTATTGTTTGATTGTCTTAGGCAAGAAAACCCACCGATTCCCAGTGAGTGTTTAGAAAATGTGATTCTCGAACGTCGCGATTATCTGATCTCATCAATTACTGATGAGGAGTGGGAATTGCTGTTTCAGGTGGTGCAACAGCAAAAAGTTAGGGGTGATACGGAATACCAAACCCTATTGCGCAGTATGTTTGTCTTTGAATACCGCGATCGCGATGGCAATTGGTTTGGTATAAATCCAGCATTAGAAGAGGCACCGCAGTTTAAGTCATGGTTGAAACAAAATCACCAGCAGACGCTGCCCAATACAACGATAGTACATTAAAGGCTCTCTCTAGAGCGATCGCATTTTCACAAGGGGAATTTTCTCTTGTGATCGTGCGGTGTAACTACCAGGGTTTGCAACAACAGATGCTGCAACGCCTCAAAGCACTGTGTCAGCCGCAATACCCGATTACAGAGTTTATCATACCGCCATCGGCTACCACCCTTTATACCACTATCCAAAACTATGAACACAGGGAATTGGGGCGTGGACAGGACAAGGGGATAGACAGATGCGGGAACAGGGAGAGTTCTAGCCCCATTGACCCTTCATCCCCTGACCCTCTTACCTCCTCACCTCCTCATTCCGCATTACTGATTGTTGGTTTAGAGTCAGTGGTTGCCCTTGAGGAATTACTTACCTCTACTAATCAAGTCCGGGATGAGTTTCGTAAACGCCTAACCTTTCCTCTAATATTGTGGGTGAATGACCAGGTATTGCAAAAACTGATGCGCTTGGCACCAGATTTTGCCAGTTGGGCAGCCACTCCCCTCAAGTTTGAACTGACCACCACAGAGTTAGTAAATTTTCTCGGACAAAAGGCTCAAATGGTATTTGCCTGTCTATTGAACTCTGGAGAGCCTTCCCCCTCAACCACGCCACAAATCCCAAATCCTAACCAACAACCAACCAACCTCCAACCTCCCAACCTCCAACCAACCAACCTCCAACCAACCAAGCTTGGCCAAAAGGCCACGCTACGCGAACAACCTCCCAACCTTGGCCAAAAGGCCACGCTACGCGAACAACATTCCAACCTTCAACCAACCAACCCCGATATTTGTATTACCTATTCCAGGAACTCAGCACTGCAAAACCAACGTCGATTTGAACTGGATTTTGCCCTAAAAGATTTACATAGTCGTGGCATTACCTTAGAAAAGGAATTAGACGCTAGTCTAGACTTTGTTTTGGGTCTAGATGACTATAAACGCGATCGCATAAATCTAGCCAAGAAGCGGTTTCGTAAAAGCTTAAGAGTTTGGCAGCAAACCGATAACTTAGAACGCCAGGGGTTATTATTGTTTTATCTCGGTTTGTGTTACTGTCGCCAGGCTGACCAAAATCAAGCTCATAAACAGCGCTATTGGGAAGAAGCTTGGCCGTATCTGCATCGATGTATGGGAATTTTCACCCAAGCGGGGCGTCAGGATCTGGTGGCTATTTTTATTAGTAAGCTAGCTGAACTGCTGCAGCATCTACAAGCCTGGTCATTCTTACAAACCACCTCTCAACAGGCTCTGTCCCTTCATGAAACCTATGGGACTCAGGTGCAACTAGCCCAAGATTACGGTTTTCTGGCAGAAGTAGCCCTTGAGCAATCCCGATGGGACGATGCTGGTCAATTAGCCGAGAAAGCTCTATTAATTTTGGTTGTTGCTGCTGATGATCAGCCCCATGACCAAGGCTTGCATCCATTGCTATTAGCCCAGCTCTATCGACTATTTTTGGTAAAATCCCAAGGAAAGCAGGGAAATTTAGCAGAAGCGGTCAAGCAGCTGGAAAAAGCGAGTCATAAACTGGCAGATGCCATAGAATCCAGCAATTATCGCTATGAGCCTCAGCGTTACCTGCACCTGTTGGAACGATTACGTAGCCTTTACTTTGAACAAGGGCAATACCTAGAAGCATTTCGGATTAAACAAGAACAACGGGCAGTGGAGCAGCTGTATGGCTTCCGTGCCTTCATTGGTGCTAGTCGTCTACAGCCACCACGAGGAGCTAATAATCCCAGCTGGCATGGGGTACAGCCACAAGACCTTATTCCCCAGGAAATGGCAGCTTCCGGACGTCAGCGAGATGTAAACCGCTTAATGGAACGGATTACCCGTGCTGATCACAAACTGACAGTTATTCATGGTCAGTCAGGGGTTGGAAAAAGTTCCATTGTCCATGCTGGATTAGTGCCAGCACTCAAAAATAGACCCCTTGGCGATCGCATTGGGTTACCGATTGTGGTGCAAGTTTACACCGATTGGGTGGGGGAACTGCATAAACACTTGGCCGATCAGGTATCAGGAAATGGAAATGAAGACCTCTTGATCAGGGAAAAATTTCCAAATTCTAATGGTAACGGTAATGGTAACGGTAATATTAACACCCTAATTTACTCTATCCTGGAGCAATTACAACACAACGCCGATAATAACTTGTTAACGGTTTTAATTTTTGATCAGTTTGAAGAGTTTTTCTCCGTTTATTCCCATCAATCCCAACGAAAACTGTTTTCTAGTTTTTTAGTAAATTGTCTTAAGTTACCCTATTTAAAACTAATTTTTTCTATCCGAGATAACGCCTTACATAAATTACTAGAACTAGAACATTATACTTGGGAAGTTATAGAAAGTAATATCTTAGATAAAAAGATTCGTTATCCATTAGTAAATTTTTCCTTAGAAGATGCTTATTCAGTTATTCAAAGCTTAACCCATCGGGCTAATTTTTATTTAGAGCCAGCTTTAGTTGACGAATTAGTTAGAGAATTAGGAGCTGAAATTGGAGAAGTTCGTCCCATTGAGTTGCAAGTAGTAGGAGCTCAGCTTCAAGCTGAAAATATTACTACCTTAGCTCAGTATCAGCACCATGGTCCCAAAGCAAAACTGGTGGAACGGTTTTTAGAAAAAGTTATTAAAGATTGCGGTCCTGAGAATGAAACAGCAGCTTGGCTAGTGTTGTCGTTACTAATTGATGACAATAAAAATCGTCCCCTTAAGAATCGCTCCGAACTAGCCATAGAATCATCCTTAGAAGACCATACCTTAGATTTAATATTAGAAATTTTTGAGAAATCCGGATTAGTATTTCTATTACCAGAAGTTACGATCAACCGCTATCAACTGGTTCACGATTATCTGGTAGACGTTATCCGCCATAAAAAGCAATCTAAACTGCAAGCAGAATTAGAAAATCTCCGCCAGAAAGACAAACAGAGCCAGGATAAAATTGAGCAACTGGTTAAAGAACAAGAACTCCAAAACCAACTGGCTGAAATAACTAAAAAACAAAGGAAAACCGAAGAAAAGCTGAATCGAATTCTCAGACAACGATTGCGAGAAGCACGTTGGGCAGGAATGGCATTGTTCAGTCTGATGGTGATTACCGGTATACTTGGGGTTCGCTACGCTATCAGTAAAACCAACAACCATTTGAGTGACCTGAGCTACTCCTCAAAAGCTCTAGTTGATGCCAACAGAACCTTTGATGCCCTAATCCTAAGTTTAGAGGCAGCCCAGCAATTGCAGCAATCCCTTGGAGTGAATCCAGAGACCCAGACACGGGTAGTCACTGCTCTACAACAGGCAGTTTATGGGGTCAGAGAACGCAACCGTTTAAAGGGACATCGAGATTGGGTTAGTAGTGTCAGTTTTAGCCCAGATGGTCAGCTGATTGCCTCTGGGAGTCGAGACAACACTATCAAACTTTGGCGCAAAGACGGTACCTTGCTCAAAAGTTTTCGAGGTCATCGGGCTGGAATCCAAAGTGTCAGTTTTAGTCAAGATGGTCAGATGCTGGCTAGCGGTAGTGAAGACAAAACTGTCAAGCTGTGGCGTAAGGATGGCTCCGTGATCATGACCTTAGATGGAGCAGATGGGCATACCGAAAGAGTCCATTGTGTTAGGTTTAGCGCTGATAGCGAAATGATCGCATCGGCTAGTGAGGATAAAACCGTCAAACTATGGAGTAAAGATGGTGTTTTACTCCAGACTCTGACCGGTCACAGTGATTCCGTATTGGGAGTTAGTATTTCTCCCAATGGTCAGTTAATTGCTTCTGCCAGTAAGGACAAAACTATCAAACTTTGGCGCAGGGACGGAACACTGCTGAAAACCTGGCAAGCTCATACCAAACCAGTGGTTAGTGTCCGTTTTAGTCCTGATGGTAAGACTATTGCCTCTGCCAGTAAAGACAACACTGTCAAACTCTGGCACACTGATGGGGAATTAATCGATACCCTCGAAGGTCATCGTAATTGGGTTCTCGATGTCAGTTTTAGCTCCGATGGTAAGAGGCTAGCTACGGCTAGTGCTGATCACACCATTAAACTCTGGAACAGTGATGGGGAATTAATCGAAACCTTGGCTGGACATAGCGAGATGGTGGTAGATGTCAGTTTTAGTCCCGACAACAAGACCATTGCATCGGCTAGTGTAGACAAAACCATTAGACTCTGGGCTAGTGACGGGGGGATACTGGCACCGATCCGCCATAATCAAACTGTCAGAAGTGTAAGTTTCAGCCCCGATGGTGAAATGATTGCTACTGCTAGTGCAGACAATACCATTCAACTTTTGAACCGTAAGGATCGTAGCAGAAAAGCCTTCTCGGCTCATGGTGAAGGGTTGACTGCAATTAGTTTCAGCCCTGATAGCACGATCATGGCTAGCGCTAGTGAAGATAAAACCGTTAAACTCTGGAATTTAGATGGCTCCTTGCTTGAAACTCTAGAAGGGCACCAGGATCAGGTTTGGGGAGTTAGTTTTAGTCCCGATAGTAAGTTAATTGCTTCTGCTAGTGCTGACAAAACCGTTAAACTCTGGCATTTAGATGGCACCTTGTTCAAGACCTTAAAGGGGCACCAGGATAAAGTTTGGGGAGTCAGTTTTAGCCCAGATGGCAAACATATTGCCTCTGCTAGTAATGATGGAACTGTAAAACTTTGGAATACTAAGGGTAAGTTGCTCAAAACCTTAGAAGGGGATAATCAAGAGCATAATGATGCGGTGAATTGGGTTAGTTTCAGTCCAGACGGCGAGATGATTGCTTCTGCTAGTAGTGATGGTACTGTAAAACTCTGGAATCGTGATGGCAAGTTGCTCAATAAGTTGAAAGGCCATAATGGTGCCGTCAATTGGGTTAGTTTCAGTCCAGATGGAACCTTAATCGCATCTGCTAGTGGTGATAAAACGGTTAATCTTTGGAGTCGGGATGGACATTTAATTAATACCTTTAAGGGACACAACGATTCCGTGTTTGGAGTCAGTTTCAGTCCCGATGGCAAGTGGCTAGCTTCTGCTAGTAAAGACAAAACCGTGATCTTGTGGAATTTGGATGTGGATTATTTGCTAGAGCGCGGTTGTAGTTGGTTGTACGATTATTGGCACTATAACCGTGAGGGTCAAAGGGGATCAGCTTTGTGGATTTTCACTATAAGGAAGCAGGGAATCGGGAATCGGGAATCGGGAATCGGGAATA
>NZ_JAAHGN010000448.1:0-5847 GCF_010672485.1 Moorena sp. SIO2C4
TTGAGAGAATGTTTGTTCCCTACTCCCTACTCCCTACTCCCTACTCCCTACTCTCTACTCCCTACTCCCTACTCCCTGTTCCCTTTACTAAATCTTGAATCCTCGACCTGTCCAAAAAAATTGATAATTAACTTGGGTAATGTCCATGTCTCCCCACCCTGACAACAGTGGTAGAGAGAGACTTATGACATCCCCCAAGCGTCCACCACTAGTTAAACCCAAAGCCCCAGGGCTGATTTTATGGATCTACAGATTATCGAACGAGATGGTAGACGATACCTTCCTACCGAGCAGTTGTCGATGACCGAATGGCCTCGGCTCACCACAAACCAACCTCTACCAACCCTTCCTCTCAAAGTAGATGACCTGTTTTTAATCACAGATACCCTAGGGAATATTTCGGGGAACTTAGAAAACGAAAATAATAGCACAACCGGGTTATTTTGTCAAGATACCCGCTTTCTCTCTCGCTTAGAGTTACAAATTGAAGGGCAACTGCCCATTCCCCTGAGTAGCAGTGCTGAGGAAGGATTTGTCCTATCGGTGATGTGTTGCAATCCCCGTTCACCTAATCTTCCCCCAAAAACCCTAGGCATTCAGCGGCAGCTAGCCCTCCATGGTGGCTTATGGGAAGAAATTGTAATCACCAATTACGACACTCAACCCCTTAGCTTCAGCGTCAGCCTCAGTTTTGATGCCGATTTTAAAGACTGGTTTGAAGTCAGGGGTCATCAGCGACAGCAGCGGGGAACTCTGCTGCATTTACTACCGCCTGATATCGATTTAGAGACGCTGTTAACCCTAAGTGAGTTCAACACCGATACCATCAACCTAGCTTACCAGGGACTGGATAACTCCCTGATTGAATCTCAGATCGACTTTACTCACCGTCTCCCAGACACCTACAAAGGGAACACAGGGGTTTGGGACTTGTGCCTCAAGCCTGGCGCTACTGAAACCTTAGGCTATCGACTGGAACTGCTCACCCACAAAGCGCGAATCACTACAGCTAAAATTCCAGCCACCCTTGAACAAGCTAAGACCGCTAACTTACTCCAAAACCAGGAATGGTATAAACGGGTAACTCACATTAGCTGTGATAATGAAACCCTTAACCAAGTGATTTCTCGGGCAATACGAGACATCTTTTTACTAAGGCAGACTATTAATGGCTGCACAGTTCTTTCCGCAGGAGTACCTCGGTTTTCCACCTTGTTTGGCCGAGATTCCATAATTGCTGCCTCACAAACCTTAATTCTTGACCCTACCATCCCCAAAGGGACTCTGGAAATTTTAGCCCAGTACCAAGGCCAAGAGGATAACCCATTGCGGGATGAGCAACCGGGTAAGATTTTGCATGAACTCCGGGTTGGGGAATTGGCTCGCTGTCGGGAAATTCCTCACACTCCCTACTACGGTACAGTTGATGCTACCCCACTCTGGCTGATGCTCTATGCCGATTACTATGCTTGGACCAATGACACAACTACCCGAGACCAGCTCTGGCCCCATGCTTTGGCGGCCATGGATTGGATTGATCGTCAATCTCAGCAAAACGGCTATCTCTGTTATCAGCGCCAGTCCAAAAAAGGTTTGCGTAATCAAGGGTGGAAGGATTCCGGTGATTCCATGGTCACTCGTGATGGTTCCCTAGCAACGGGAGCGATCGCATTATGCGAAGTCCAAGCTTATGTCTATGGTGCTAAAACTAGACTCAGCCATCTGGCCAGGATCAAGCAGCGAATTGATTTAGCCGAGCGTTGGGAAAACCAAGCCAAGGAACTCAAGCAACGCTTCAACCAGGATTTTTGGCTAGAGGACCTAGACTTCTGTGCCTTAGCACTAGATGGACAAGGAAAACTCGTAGATAGCATAACCTCCAATCCTGGTCATTGCTTGTCTTTGGGCATTTTTACCCCAGAAAAAGCAGCTAGTGTAGCAAAGCGACTGTTAGCACCAGATATGTTCAATGGTTGGGGGATTCGTACCCTTAGTAATCAATCCGCCGCTTACAACCCGATCAGCTATCACGTGGGATCAGTCTGGCCCCACGAAAATTCCTTGATTGCGGTAGGATTGCGTACGCTAAATCAAGTCGATCAAGCCTTAAAAATTGCCCAAGGCATGATTGACATGACAGTTGAGCAACCCTACTATCGTCCTCCAGAACTATTCTCTGGTTACCAGCGCACTTCCAACAGCTCTCCGGTAAAGTATCCAGGAGCCTGTCCTCTCCAAGCCTGGGCAACTGGCAGCATTTTCCAACTGCTGCAAATGATGGTGAATTTGCGACCGGATGCTCCAGGAAAAAATTTACGTATTTTCCGACCAACTTTACCAAATTTTATCAATCAACTCTTAGTTCGTAACTTGCGGATTGGCTCAACGGTGCTAGACTTGCAATTGGAACGATCTGATACAACCACCACCTGTAAAGTGGTCAAAAATTCCGGTAACCTCACGGTTGTGATCCAAAGCTCCAGTTAATGGCAAAGGGAAAGGACAAAGCATAGGGCTATAAATTTGTCCGGCGTGACAGTGGTAAGGCTTTCATAGAATTGACCCTGACCACTAAGCGCTGATCTCCCACGCACTGCCTTTATACTTGCCCAGTTATGATGATCGGCAAGCTGTCTTGACCATTAGTGCGTGGGAGTTGAAACCTATTGTTCAGGGTGTTTGAGTGTAGGTTATTTATCCTGCTGAAATTTTAATCAAAATTAAAAGCTTAATTGTTTCCATGTATTTTCCAACTGCCTTGTCGATCTAGGGGAATCATGTAAATATGGCGGTTGCTTACTTAAAGCTTGGCACACCCCGCCCTAATTCCAATCAAGATAGTGGGGTAAGCTATTGCCCCACTGCCAGAAGATCCCAAGGAGTGAGCCAATCTCCCACGACAATCCTACTCCCTGCTAGCCAAGGGCTAGAGCGGGAGTAGGTTACAGACCCACCATGGACAAGACACGCTAAGTTACTATGTCTAGTTTGTTACGAGCTGTTCTCCAAAGTAACGAGAAAGCCGATTTGCGTCAGTTTATCAGTCAACTGCGATCTGAACAAGAGCGGTACTTTCTAAGGAATCAGATTCTGCAAGCGTTTGATAATTACTGCACTACTCATGACAAGCCTGCTTACTTTAAAAGAACTTCCTCTATCGCCGAACTACTGAACTATACCCACGAAATTATTCTGGAAGAGAAAAACCTTTGGCTTCTCTTGCGGACAAGGGTTGCTTCTCAAGAAATCTATCGGCTAGCAGCGGATTTGACCAGTTTTGAACCAATGCCAGTGGAGGAGTTACTGAGCTTACGCGATCGCTGGGTTAAGCGCTACTTCCCAGAAAAAGGGGGTCTGCTAGAAATTGATGTTGGTCCGTTTTACAAAAATACTCCTACAATTCGTGACCCGAGAAAGATTGGCAATGGGCTGGAGTTTCTTAACCGTTACCTATCTAGCCAATTATTTGCTGACTCTGAGCAGTGGCTAGAGGAGCTGTTGAAAAACTTACAAGCGCACCACTACGACCACACACCATTACTGCTCAATAACCGGATTGACTCAACTACTCAACTCTTTGAAAAGCTTAAGGAAGCACTAACATTAGTGGGAGAGCTACCAGCTCACACCCCCTATGAAAAGTTTCGCTTCGAGCTTCAAGTTCTCGGTTTTGAAGCAGGTTGGGGTAACACTGCTGGTCGAGTGCGCGAAACCCTAGAACTGCTTGAGCGGTTAATGGACGCTCCTGATCATGCAGTCCTCGAAGCCTTTATTTCTCGTATTCCCCTAATCTTTCGGGTTGTTCTGGTTTCCGTTCATGGCTGGGTTGGTCAAGAAGGAGTCTTGGGTCTTCCCGACACCGCTGGTCAAGTGGCATACGTCATCGACCAAGCCCGTAGCCTGGAACAAACAATCCAAAACAATATTAAACTCTCAGGTCTTGACGTTCTGGGGGTCGAACCAAAGGTGATCGTTCTGACTCGCCTAATTCCCAACTGTGAAGGTACCCAGTGCAATCTACGCCTAGAAAAAATCCAAGGCACCAGCAACGGTTGGATTTTACGGGTTCCTTTCCAGGAATTTAACCCAAAAGTCACTCAAAACTGGATTTCCAAATTTGAGATCTGGCCCTATCTCGAATCCTTTGCCTTAGATTCAGAAAAAGCGCTGCTAGAAGAATTCCAGGGTAGTCCAGACTTAATTATCGGAAACTATTCCGATGGAAGTTTAGTTGCGTTTCTGCTGGCGAGACGCCTAAACGCTATCCATGGCAGTATTGCCCACACCATGGAAAAGCCTAAATATCTGTTTAGTGACCTCTACTGGAAAGACTTTGAGTCCCAATACAACTTCTCCATACAATTCACCGCTGATTTAATTGCGATGAATTCAGCGGATTTCATTCTGACCAGTACCTATGAGGAGCTTGTGGGAACACCAGAGAGTGTAGGCTACTACGAGTCTTACAAGTGTTTCAGTATGCCCGAACTGTATCATGTGGTGAATGGGATTGAGTTATTCAGCCCCAAATTTAATGTGGTACCACCAGGGGTCAACGAAAACATTTTCTTTCCCTACACCCAGACATCAGACCGGATTGCCCACGACAGTGAACGGGTTAAAGACTTGCTGTTGAGCAAGGAAGACCCCGAAATTGTCGGCTATCTCAACAGTCCTAACCAGCGCCCGATTCTGAGTATTGCGCCCCTAACCTCAATCAAAAATCTGAGTGGCTTAGTGGAATGCTTTGCCAGTTCAAAAGAACTTCAGCAAAAGTGCAACCTAATTTTAATTACTAGCCATGTCAGGGTTGAGGACGCCACTGATCCAGAAGAGAAAGGGGAAATCGAGAAGCTTAACCAGCTAATTAAGCAATACAATCTTCATGGCAAAATTCGATGGATCGGACTACGTCTGACCACCCCTGATATCGGTGAATCCTACCGAGTGATTGCTGATTTGGGGGGATTTTTAGTCCATCCTGCTCGCTTTGAAGCCTTTGGTCTAACGGTTTTAGAAGCCATGATCTCCGGTTTACCAACATTTGCTACTCAATTTGGTGGACCATCAGAGATTATTCAAAACGGCGATAATGGGTTTCTCATTAATCCCACAGACTTGCAAGATACTGCCGAAAAAATTCAGCAATTTATTTCAAAGTGCGAACACACCCCTGACTACTGGCAGAAAATTTCTCAAGCAGGTATCAAGCGAGTTCGGGATAAATACAATTGGCAGTTGCATACCAAACAGCTGCTCTCACTCGCAAAAATTTACGGATTCTGGAGCGAAACCTCTAAAGAAAGCCGAGAAGCTCTGCTGCGCTACCTAGAAGCTTTGTTCTATCTGATTTACAAACCCAGAGCGACAAACTTACTAGCCAAGCATAGGTCGCGTTAATCAGAGATTATGGGCTATAAAAAAGTGAGGAGGGGGAGCAGAAAGCATCACAACTGAATGGTTGAGCTGACTGTTTCTAAAGTAATGCTTAAAAGCCTTCAAATTCTACTGATTTTAAGCTAATAAGAACTCACTCTTAGTTAATTCCCTGGTAATTTCCGGTTAATCGGGAATTTACTAGCTAAGATGCACCACGATGGACATTAGTCCGCTCGTTGTAATGGTTACGACAGCTACGAATGACCGCCAGTTCGTAGCCCTGCCGCTAGTAGTTAAGGTGAGGGAAAAATCTGCTGCTAGCCCAACCAGCCTTTACAACCAACATTGCCCTTCGCGGAAGCGGGACTAAGTCCGACAAACTTTACTCCCGATCTCAGTTGCACAAAACCCGTGCAATCATGGAGGCTGATTCTAGAAATTACTAGTTATAGAAATTACTAGTTATTA
>NZ_JAAHGN010000449.1:0-5845 GCF_010672485.1 Moorena sp. SIO2C4
CAGCCGTCAGCTGTCAGCCGTCAGCTATCATGCTTAAAATAAACCTCGTTCGCGTAGGGTGCACACCTCAAGTAGCGTGCCCCTATGCGCAATGCGCAAACAGTAGAATTTAATAGTTCGAGATTTTCTCGAATTGAAAGTCTGGGGATTTGCCCATCTAAGCATATGCGCTACGCGCACGCTACTTGATGTGACGTTAGCGGTAAGCTATCATGCCAACTTAACTCAGCATTATTCGAATGCTTACCTGTTGTCTTGATCCCAAGCGCGAGTGGGGGAAACCCCCTTTGGCCGACTGCATCGCTTATTCAAAAGCTGTTCGGTGTAGCTTGCCCATAAGCTGATAGCTGATAGCTGATAGCTGATAGCTTACCTAATGACTAATCCTAATGGCTAATGACTAGCAATTGCTTTAGTAACTGCTTTCTCCCGAATCAACCAATCTGAATCATTAGCTGCCAGATCTTGACCACTACTGGTATCCCCTAACTGCTCTAATGCCATTAAACTGGCATATTTCAAGTCAAAAATCTTGGTATTGAGGCTGTTTTGGAGTAAGGGAATTGCCCGTTCATCCCCTAAATTCCCCAAAGCAATAGCAGCACCAGCACGGGATTTCTGAAACTGGGGTGCTTTATTGTGTAGGGCTTCCACTATCAAATCGTACGCATCGGCGTATTTCAGCCAGCCTAAAAGTTTGACAACATGGTAGTGAGCACCATAATCGTTATGGGCTTTGTCAGCATAGGTAGCAAGTAGCGCTTCAGCAACAGCGTCTGGGGACAACTTGAGCAGAGTTTTACTGCCTAGATAACATCGCCCAAAATCTGTGTGGTATAGCTCGTTAATCAAGAATTCTAAAGTGGGCATTTGGTCATATTCATGAACCAGCTCTAGGTGATCAGGATGATCACGAATCACTTGATCCAGTGATGGTTCGATATCCTCAAAGGTGATATCACCGGCTGGCAACCCAGCCTCTGCCAAGAGGCGAATTCCTCGTATTCGGAAGACCATGGAAATGGGACAGGTGGCAATTTTAGGAATTGCTTGGTAGTATCGGGCATCAATCAGGTCTTGAATACAGGCTCGTCGGGCATTGACACTAGAGTGTTGCAGGAATGCCATCACCTTGTGCATTTCGGTGGTATCCCCTGTGAACCGACAAACCGTTGCGATCGCAGCACTGGCTATGGGTTCATTATCGGATTTAGTAAAGGTCTTAATCTTGTCAAGGGCTGGTTTATAGTCCAGTGCGGCCAAAGTTTGGATAATCACCCGATAAGTCTGACCTGGTTTTTCTAGTAACTGGGCTATTTCTTCGAGAATTTCGGGATCTTGAGTGCCAATTTCCCCAATTGCCCAGACAGCATTTTCCACCGTGTAACAATCCTCATCCGTTAGACATGACCGAATGATGGGTAGGGCTACAGAGGCTTTCAGACGACCTAAACTTTCCACTGCCTTGCGTCGAGCGATACGATGGTACATTTCTGAGTTTTGGTCTTGCACCGTTTCCATCAGGGCATTGATTGACTGCTCGCTGGGAAAGTTAATTAAATGGGATGCAGCCAGATAGCGATCAGATTGGTCTTCCAGCTGGTCTAAGGGGGTCTTTAAAAGTGTGATCGCTTGATCTTCGGTCAAATTAAATATATTGGCAAAACGTTTATCCATCAGTGATTTAGTCGTGATTTAGGAATTAACAATAGGATTTACTAAGTTTAGTTGGTTGTAAGCATTGAGCTATCAGCCATCAGCCATCAGCTCTCAGCCATCAGCTCTCAGCCATCAGCTCTCAGCCATCAGCTATCAGCCATCAGCTATCAGCCATTAGCTATCCGCTTTGGGCTTTTGGCCATCAGCCATCAGCTATCAGCCATCAGCTATCAGCTTTGGGCTTTTGGCCATCAGCTATCCGCTTTGGGCTTTTGGCCACGCTACTTGAGGTACTTTTGAATAAAATAATAACCTGACGGCTGATAGCTGATAGCTGTTCGCGTAGCTTACAGTTAGTTTTACCCCCCTAACCCCCCAAAACAATTAGGGGACTCTTTGACGGTACTCAACCAATCCAGGCAAAGCAACGTACTAAGAGTCCCCAGGTACTGATCGAAATGTTAGTCAATCAGCGACGGATTTTCACCGTGATCTCCTTAGGACAGGGAGTTGATTACATAGTCGAGGTAAGCTTTGTACTCAACTAAAGCTTGAGCAGACATGTCACGAGGAGCACAACCGCGATCGCGAGTGAACTCAAGAGCTGCTACATAAGGAGCAGTAGGTAGGTTCAAAGAACGGTAAACTTCACGCTGACCAGCAATACCCCACTCATCTAGAGGACCAGTACCACCAACAACTAAGCAGTAGTTGATCAAGCGTAGGTAGTGACCAAGATCGCGGTAGCACTTGTCAATCTTGACTTGAGAATCCCCAGCTTCACCAGACTCTTTCAGGTAAGGATACTTCTTAAAGCAAGCATCACCAGCTTCTTTGGTTACTTTATCAATGCCTTCTGCTAGCTTTTCAGCAGCTTCCATACGAGCAGCAGCCCGTTGTAGGCTACCTTGAACGGACTCAAGGTCAGAGCTGCTAGGAAAACGACCTGCAGCATCGGCAGCAGTAACAACTGTGCTTATAACTGATTTCATTTTTATATATCTCCTGAATGGGTTTTGACAAAGGTTATACTTAGCTTTTGGCTTCCCCAGCTCACTTTAGCAGGAGCTTGGTATCTTATCCAGAAGGGAAAGACTAGCTGATAGCAGCAACTACTGCATCAAAGTAGCCACCAGTTTCAGCAGCTAAGGAGGAACAATCTCCGGAAATGATGTCAAGCTTGCGCTGGCTAGCGGTGTTGTTAACGAAAGCAACTGCAGCAGCTTTCATGATTCCAACAGCACGAGCTGTGGAGGTGGTGGGTACACCCAGAGCGCTGTAAGTTTCCTTAAGACCATTCAGGCAGCGGTCGCTTAGTACAGAAGCATCACCAGCCAAGATCGCATAGGTGACGTAGCGGAGGATGATTTCACCATCACGCAAGCAAGCAGCCATGCGGCGGTTGGGGTAGCAGTTACCACCGGCTTGAATCAAACCAGTGTTTTCGCAGATCATACCAGAAATAGCGTCGGAAACGATGCAGCTGGCGTTGCTGGCGATACTGTTTACAACATCAAGGCGCTTATTACCATCGGCAATAAAGGTTTTTAGAGCAGCCAGGTCTCCAGCACCGAGACATGCGGTTTTGCTATCTGCTGTAACTACAGCTCTGGAAAAAGCGTCAAGCATTGAAATCTCCTTAAATTAAAGGTACTTAACTAGTTTGCTATCTTGCTGGTTATTTATTAAATTTGACCAGCTCAATATGAACATTAGAGGATAATCGGAACCGCCGTCTCATTTATTAACAACAAAGTAATAATTTGTAATATTCGTTACCAGCTCACCAGTCGATCACACAGGAGTCGCTTAACCGACTCGGCAGCTATATACAAAACTTAATAATTAGATGTACTTACATGTACTTAGCTGTGATCAGGTACCATCCATTAATAAATTGCATGGTTATGACAGGAGGGGAGCAAGGGAGCAGGGGACCAGGGAACCAGGGGGACAAAGGTTTGGTCTGGATATCGTAAGTGTGCGCAATTATCGGCGTTGCTTATATCATGTCGGGATAATTAGTGATCAAAAACCATTACCCTTGAAACCTTACTCCTTTGCTTCAGCATAGCTGCCAAATGCCCTCTGCCTTCGACACACTTTTATTATGAGTATTCAACCGGACTTGATATTAATAATGGAATGATTTTAAAAGTAGGTGCGCGCCTCCAAGGCCGTGAGGGATTGCTCGCGGCCTTGGGTCGCACCTGTAGAATGGGCATCTTGCCCGTTCGAGAGGGTGCATCTCATTTTTGAAAATTTTGCGTAGGGTGCGTTAGGGGGGGCTTCATTTTTCGCCTCGTAGTCAGGGTTATGTTGCTGCCCGTAACGCACCACCATGTCAAACAGCATGCATTGAGATGCACCCGTTCGAGATCTGGTCGAGCGGGCAAGATGCCCACTCTACTCCTATTCATTACTTGGTTCAGCAACGCCGACAGAACAGGGATATTTTCGGGAGGGCAGGATGCCCACTCTACTCCTATTCAGCGCGAAGATTCAGCAATGCCCAATTATCTGGATTTGATATCACAACTGTCACTAGACCTAACGGCTGACCACTAACCACTAACCACTGACCACTAACCACTGACCACTGACGGCTGACGGCTGATAGCTTACCTATAAACTGGTTTAGTGGGGGGATTTTTCACGAACGTTCATCAAATCTGGTACGGAAGCTCCCGTATTTTATCCAGTATTGTTTCAGGTCATGATGAGGTGTATGTAAGCTCGCTTTAGCTTGATACAAAATAACTTGGCGATGGGAGCCAATCCAAATTTTTTTAATGGGTTTAACGGATATTACACTTCCTCCGAGACTCTCGACACATTCCGAGAATCGTTCAACTGTTGTATATTCTACCGTCTCAAAGATAAAAAAGTGACCGGAGCAGATTAAATGTCTGCTCCTAATCCAGCACTGCATCTTTTTTTGAGCTTTCGGCGGTAGCATTAGCTGTACACAAATCATCCTCAACTCTAATGATAATTAATATTTTATGATAGTTGTTTTAGGTTTTAGATTTTGGGCTTTAGGCTAATACCAAATCATCAGTTAGGGAATAGCAAAAAAATAAAATATCAGATTTTAGCTTTTAGGTTGACAAAAAAAATTGGTTATTTTATTTTTAGTAGTCTAGATTAGATGACTTTGCCCACCCTGATTCACTTGGTATTTGTTGGTATTTGGGTTACACCCAAATCCCTTATTGCTGATAACTAGGCACTAGAAATCGGCGCTACAAATCAGGTAATTCGTCAGCAAAACTTTGCCGTTTTTCAAATCGTAAATGACCAGCTGCTGAGCCCCATACGTGCTCATGAGTATTGACATCCATACCCTGATCTAGGCTGCTCCAAGTGGTTTCAGTCAATTCCACATCACTGACCAGATAGGTTTTACGCCCATTACGTTGGATGAAACACTGGCAACCAGGTTCTACACTGCCGCGAAACATGTCACCCTCTCGCCAGAAAATCATTGAACAGTTGTAGCGACGTTCTATAACATCAGGGGTGATGGTTTTGAGAATATCTGGCTCTCGCGCCGCCCCGGCATAAAGAATTGGATCGTTAAGGCTGTAATTTTCTATATAACTATGATCACCTTTATCAATCAGGCGATGCACTCCCTGACGGTAGGGACTCCAAAGATCGTAGTCATAGGCTTGCTCAGAGTAGAAACCAATACCCGAAAAGAAATCAAAGGGTAAGGGCCTAAAGAAAACATGAATGTGAGCGTAAAGCTGAGGATTATCAATCGCTTGTTTTTGGTTACTAAAATCTCCAGCCATCCAACTAGCTAGAGTGAGTAAATTACTAGTAGTTTTATCGGTAGTACTAGACAACATTGGTGTATTAATCTATTGAAAACTTAGGGTTAAAAAAGATAAAAAAAATCTAAATTATGACCTTAACTGTTCAACCGGGTCACTTTCAGTCCGATTGGGATAGGTCACGGATTTCTGAAGAAAACGAGGCTGTAGTCACCCCTTGACCAGAACTAGTTTTAATCAAGGACACCCGAAAACGTAGATTTGGTGTGGCAAACCAAATCCGTTCTTCAGCAGCTGCTCGGTCATACTCCGTTAACAAAGTGAAGGTACCATCTTTACTTAGGTGATAGTTGCCCACTGCTGCAATTGTCTCAGCATAGCCTTGCTCTCTGAGGAGTTTTCCA
>NZ_JAAHGN010000045.1:0-16589 GCF_010672485.1 Moorena sp. SIO2C4
CCAGAAATTGCTGGATTTTCCGGCGTAATTTAGCCAAACTATCAGTTCTAGATTTAACTTCAAACATCAAGTCAGGAACTAACTCCGCGTAACCTTCTGTGGTGCGAGGTAAACGTTCAGCTAGGATAAAAGAAGCATCGGGAGCGCGAACATCTCCATCTTCGTTTATCAAAACAGGGATTCACCCCATTCTGATCTGGTTTTTTTACAAAATTTAACAATTTTTTTTACCATGAAAATTAATTCTTAGGATACTATGGCTAAGTGGAAAACTTAGGAGGCAAGGAAATGAACGCTCAAAGATGGATTCCCCTAGGTTTTCTCCATTGCTGAATCAATGGGAATTAGACCTAATGAGTTAATTCGTAAGGCAGTCGATGATTAGGGTAAAATTCATACCATTGGCTGAATAAGTTGTTAGATAAGTAAATATAGAGAATGACCCAAGTCTATACCAAAGATTTTGAAATCCAATGCCCTCCCTCACAGCGCACCTGGAGAGAAATTTCCCAAAAAATTGCTGCGCTTCCCTTACCAGGTGTTCCCATTCGCTTGATTTTAACCAAGGTTGAAGGAGACACACTCACCTTTGAATCCAGCTTTATCGATACAGACAGAGAGCCGGTTTGGTCATCATTACTTGATATTAATATTCGTCAACGGGTTTCTAACCAACCATTTGTCGCAGTTAGTATTATTCCCACCGGAGTCAGAGCAGAAATTGGTGGTTTTGCGGGAGATGCTACTCCTAGTACCAATCTGTTAGCCTCCGCTTGTGACTATCTGGTCACCAATCCCAATGCCGTTACTGCGTCGGATATCTATTTCGGTCAGGATAATGTGCTTTATCTGGAAGGGAATCTGATTTGTCAGTTACTACTGGGTAATATTGGAGTGATTCCAGAAAAGCGCAAAAACATCGCAGCGATTATTGAAAAGCCAAGAGATGAGAGATTTTTAAATAATGTTATTAATGCTCTCAATGGCTTGCGCGCTGTGGGGGGAATTAATATTGATCCAGTAGTGGTAACTGGTGGCCCAGTGGAAACCGCCTGTACCTATTCCCAGTATGGTAATGCTTCCGGGGAATTTAAAGGTATGGACGAGTTGATGAAGGCTCTAGATGTGGTGGAAAGTTCTTCGGCTAGGGCGGTGGCTTTAATGACCACTTTGGAAGTAGACGATAAAATACGTCAAGCTTACTACCGAGGGGAATCTATCCCCAATCCTTGGGGCGGTGCGGAAGCAATTATGACCCACATGCTCACTAATTTTTATCCCTTTACTGCTGCCCATGCTCCCTTATTATTGGAGTGGGAACATACGGGATTTGGGAAATTAGTAGACCCTAGGGATGGAGCAGAATTAATTTCCAGTGCCTATGTTTGTTCCCCCCTCAATGGTTTAATCAATTCTCCCCGTCCGGTAAGGTTTGATACTCCCGTAGCCGCAGGGGAAACTAGGATATCGGTGGAGAATGTTTCGGCGGTGGTAATGCCAGAAACAACCGTGGGTAATATTCCGTTTTTAGCGTGTTTAGACCAAGGTGTGCCCGTAATCTTAATCAAAGATAATACCACTAAGTACGATATTACTCCTGAAAGATTGCAAATCGAAACTCAGGGCAACCCGATATATCGTGTCAATAGCTACATGGAGGCGGCGGGATTACTGTTAGCCTTACGTAATGGTATTGCAGTGGAAAGTACAATTCGCCCGATGCCGCAACTTCAGCCGATTTTTCTGTAGCAAAGCCTGAAACTTTATATTGTATAAAGCTTAGAGGAGTAAGTTTCATTTTCATGAATTGTGTTGAAAAATCCCCATTATCTTCATCATCTCAAAAGGTTCAAGTTCAATCTTGGCAGACTAGTGACAAAGGCATCGAAGTGGATTTGGTTTATAAAGTCACCAATAATTTAGATAGGGTAAGCTTACCGTGGATGTGGCTGCGAGATCACTGTCAATGTAGTGAGTGTTTCACTTCTAGTGCCCAGAGAGAATTTGATGTATTCATTGGCTGGGAGAGATTTAGCTGGGAAGACGTCCTTGTAGATACTGATACCGCAGGGCTGATAATTCAATGGCAGGATAATCACAAAAGTTACTTTTCCTATGATTGGCTATGGAGAATGCTTAATCTTGAAAACTCCGTAGCAGTAGATGAACGAAAATACTGGAGTAATGATTTACCAAGTCTTGATTATCGAAGTGTCATTGACACAGATATCGGATTAAGGCACTTGGTTGAACATCTCACCCAAGTCGGAGTCTGTAAAGTGATTGGTGCCAAGGCGAGTAAAGCTGAAGCGGCTCAACTTATGCACCGAATTGCCTATCTGCGGCAAAGTAGTTTGGGGGACATAGTCGAAATTAAACCATCAAGTAATTCCGACTATGATGAAACCCATCTTCATACCGATGGAGCTTTTAATTACGACCCACCAGGTATCAAACTGGTTCAATGCCTCGACCAAACTATTTCACCCTGGGAAATGATTTTTGTTGATGGTCTGGCGCTTGTTGACAGAATCAAAAGCGAAGCACCCCAGACTCTAAGTTTATTACAAAATAATACTGTTTCTTATCAGTACCTGAGGCAGGATATCAATCTGATTGCTTCAGATCCGATTGTGACCCTAGATAGTTATGATCGACTCAAGCGTATACGCTACAATCCGAAAGCACAACTTGCTGTTGCTGAGCAGGATTTGCCAAACAAACAAGCCTTGCAAGCTGCTTTGAAGCAGTTTGAGGCATGGGTTGAGGAGCAATCCCAACATCGAAAACTCAGCTTAAATCCAGGAGAAATGGTGCTGTGGGATAATTGGCGTGTCTTGCATGGTGGTAGTGCGATGGATGGGAATCATCACCTTGCTGTCTGTATGTCAAATATGGAAGATTTCCATAGTCGTCTGCGCGTAATTCAGAACAAATCCTATCAACGTCCAGTTCCCCAGGCTCGTGAAAAGAAAGGGGTTTAAAGTATAAAAATTTTAAGCATGACAACCTTAAGCACCATTGACAAAAGTTCGACTCCCAAAAATTTAATCCTCTGGACAGCCAACACATTTGCTAATGGGCTACCCACAGTCACTTTCAATGAAGTAATGAGTGAATCTAGGGGATTAAAAAAATGGTTAGAGAATATTGCCTGTTATGGTCTGGGAATGGTATCAAATACACCACCTAATCGTGAGTCAACCCGAGCACTGATTGAACGGGTAGCTTATATTAGGATGGATATCTTTGGCGGTTTTGCTGACTCCGATACTAGCGAACCCCATGCTGATAGCGCCTATTCCAATGGGTATCTGGCAGCCCACACCGATGGAACTTATTCCTACGACCCCCCTGGACTGATTGTATTTCACGTTCTCGATCGCGATTATATTGGTGGAGAGAGTATTTTCATAGATGGCTTCTATGCTGCCCAAACTCTCCGGGAATCATATCCTGACGCTTTCTCCTTGCTTACCAAGGTTGATATGCCAGGGCACTATTTAGAAGTTGATACCCATTTAGAAACAAGGCAACCTCTAATTAAACTTGATGCTGAAAACCAGGTAAAACGAATTCGATTCAATCACATGGATCGCGCACCTTTTTACTGGGGAGAACAAACGACACAGGTCTATGAGGCTCTTTGGGAATGGCGTAAAATTATTGATGACCCAGCCAATCAATATCGCTTTCGCCTCACTCCTGGAAATGTTCTCTTGTTTGACAACTGGCGTCTTTTGCATGGACGACTAGCTTATGAAGGGGAAAGACGCATGGTAAACTGCTATTTAAATATGGAAGACTTTGAAAGCCGACTGAGAATACTTAGAACCAATACTTAGAACAACTTTCTAGAGTAATACTTCCTATTAAAAATGCCGATGAATTCCCAAAGCGATCGAAAATCCCCAGTCAATTCCAAGATCAGAGGTCTGGCCTCAGATAATGAGGCTGGAGTCGATCCCGAAATTATGAAGGCTATCCTAGCCGCTAACCAAGGACACGCTCATGCCTATAGCGAAGATGAGTGGACGCGCTTAGCTATGGAACAATTCCATAGAAATTTTGGGGCTGATTGTCAGGTATTTTTTACTTTCGGTGGGACTGGTTCCAACGTATTCGCTTTGGCTTGTTTGTGTCGCTCTTTTGAAGCCATATTCTGTTCTAGTAAAGCACACCTCTACCATAGTGAATGTGGGGCTGTGGAGAATTTCATTGGTAGTAAGTTAGTTCCGATTGAAACCGCTGATGGGCATCTGCGACCTCAAGATATTGAAAGTTACTTGTATTGGCAAGAGGAGGTTCATGCCTCTATCCCTCGTGTGATATCCATAACCCAGTCCACGGAACTTGGAACGGTGTATCGTCCCAAGGAGATTTTAGCTTTAGTGGAATATGCCCATCAGCAGGGTATGAGGGTTCACATGGATGGCACACGTCTTGTCAATGCTGCAGCTTCACTTAATTGTTCCTTGGGTGCGCTAACGACGGAACTCGGTGTTGATGCTATATCTTTTGGTGGAACTAAAAATGGGCTTTTGATGGGAGAAGCAGTCATCTTTACTAACTCTGACCCCTCGTTATGTCGGAATTTTTCGGCTATCTGGAAACAAAGTATGCAGATGCCTTCAAAAGCTCGATTTATCGCCGCCCAGTTTTTAGCGTTACTCAAAGATGACCACTGGCTGCAAAATGCTAGCCATGAAAACAAAATGGCTAAGTATCTTGCTGAACAAGTATCTACCATACCTGAAGTTGAGATAGTATATCCTGTTGAGACCAATGCTGTCTTTGCGAAAATTCCACCTAATTGGATCGAAGCTCTGGTTAATGTTTGTCATTTTTATGTTTGGGATAGTTCTACTGGATTAGTTCGATGGATGACCAATTTCGATACTCAGCCGGAAGATATTGATCTATTTATCCGCAAGCTTTATTCTCTTTCTATGGCTTCGGTGGGATCTGAAAATGCCATTGCGTTAGAACATAAGATGTCCAGAGAACAAGGCAAAGATATTTCAGAAACAAGACCTTGGTTATCTATGATTTGTGATAGCCAAAGCACTGAGGAATTAAAAACTAATTACGATAGTTGGGCAAATACCTATGATGCAGATGTAAGAGAAGATTGGTCTTTTATGCCTGGCAACATAGCACGGACATTAAGCAAACTGCTTCCTAAGAAAGATGCCACAATCTTAGATGCTGGTGCTGGGACAGGGTTAGTGGGTGAAGCCTTAGCCCAACAGGGATATACTAATCTGACTGCTGCGGATTTGTCAGAAAAAATGCTGGCGATCGCTAAAGAGAGACAAGTATATCAAAGTCTGCATCAGTGTAATCTAGAAGATTCCCAAATTTTTAGCAATTCAGTAACTTTTGATGCTATTATTGCAGCAGGAGTTTTTGCTTATGCTCATGCTGGAGTTGCAGTTTTAAACAATCTATTCGGTATTTTAAAAGAGGAGGGAATTTTTTTATTAACCATACGGGAAGACTATCGCCGTAAAATGCAGATAGACTTAGATAAATTACCGTGGACATTAGTTAGTGAAGAGGGTTTTCCGATATATGACGAAGCCAAGTTGATGTATCTGCTTGCTTTAAAAAAAAGGAAACTTAATAACTGATATTAAGTCCAAATATACCATTTCTCTTTTAATGTGAGTAAATATCTAACATAACAGGAAAAACCATGAATAAATCAAAAATTAATCTAGGTTTAGAAGAATTAAAAAAAGAATGGGAACAAAAAGGTTTTAAATGCGAAATTTATCAAACAAATTCTGTGGAATCTTGGTCAAATCCAGGTCATAAAACTGACGAATTTATTATCCTTATAGAAGGAGAAATGGAGATTTATTTTCAAGGTCAAACTTACTATCCTCCCATTGGTGAAATATTCAAAATACCTGCTAAAGTACCTCACAAAACTAGATATGGAAATTCCACCTGTCTGTATTGGATCTATGCTTTTGATTGGCAGTGGAATGAAGATGGGGTTGGTATTGAAGAGGGGAAAATACGATCACCAAAAGTTAAATCGGGTGCATCTCATATTTGTAAAAAAGTGCCGTAGGGTGCGTGATAAGACGGACTCGCCAAGAAGCAAGCTGTAGCCAGTTTTGTGGAAGTACGTCCCGTAACGCACCACGAGGTCAAACTTCAAAAATGAGATGCACCCAGTTAAATCTGTTTGAGGAGTGATCCCAATGAAGAATCAAAGTGCTGATCAATTCATTAGATCTGATCAAGAAATCTCACAGAATAAAAGACTTGTCAAAATTTCTGATCGAGAAGATATCTGCTCCCTTCCCAAGGGGATTTGGAGACCTCTGACTGAAAACTATCATTTACAAACCTGGAAAGGGATACCAATGGACAAAAGTCCTATAGAAATTGCCCTTTATCCAATGCTGATTTACGAACTCCAACCAAAGACAATTATTGAACTTGGTGCAGATACTGGAGGAAGTGCAGTATGGTTAGCAGATCAGTTGAAGTTATTTGAGATTGAAGGTCTTGTCTACTCTGTTGATATCGATTTATCCTTACTTGATGAAAAAGCCAAAGCCCAACCCAAGATAAAATTTTTGGAAGGCGATTGTAACCAGATCGATCTGGTTTTATCGACCACACTGCTTTCTACACTTCCTCATCCTTGGTTAATCATAGAAGATGCTCATGTTAATTTAGTCGGGATACTGGATTATTTTCATAATAATGGGTTACAAAATGGAGATTATTTAATTATTGAAGACACAAATAAAGCTTTATGGGAGGCTTGGTCAGATTGGGAAGATCAAGAATTTATTGAACGGATGAAATGTAAGCTTGATTTACTCAAAAACTGGATGATTCAGCATCAAAATGAGTACTTAATTGATACTTACTATCAAGATTTGTTTGGTTATAACGGCTCGAAGAATTGGAATTCGATGTTAAAAAGGATGTAAATAACAATGACTAACAAATCTAGAATAAACGAAATAATAAACGATTTGCAAAAAAAGAGGTTTAAGTGTAAAGTTTCTATTGATGACTTAGAAGATTAGGTAGTCCTGCATAGTGATGCTGGGTGGGGGCTGAAACCCTCACCATACCGTTACCGATATCATTACAATGCACCACTACCCATTTCCCCTACGAAGGATAAAAACTACTCTTTTCATTGCTTAAAGTCTGTAGTTAAAAGTGGTTATTCAATCCGCAGTCGATGTTCATAAAGTCTTTGGTAATAAGGTAAACAGTAGTCATAGGCCTGCTTCAAGTGTTCATTGTTTTCAACACTAACGTAATTTTTTCTGTCCCTTTCTTTAAATTCCCGACTCGATTGTAAGTAAGTGTGCCAATCTCCTTCCCATGGAAGAGTCCATATTTTAGAGCATATCTTAGGATCCCATTTTAACGCTTGGGGCATAAACGGAATTCCTACAGCATCACAGTAAGCTTTAATCGTGGCCTCTGGTTTTTGTACCAAGTCATCTGAGTCAATGAGGGGGGGGACTTGTCCCAGAAAGGCTTTGGTGACTTCAAACAATTGGTAAAGTTCTGCATACCCAGTTTCACTTAAGTGGAAGTCAGGCCAACCGGCAAATAGAGAAGGAAGGCTTTTGGCAGGATGGCGAATAAGGAAAGTGTGGTTAAAGTGGGATAAAAAAGCTTCATCGGCTCGCTCGTAAATATATAAAGCCATATCTTTAATAAAGACAGGTTGGCTTTGAGCCTTATTGATTAGGTCTTGGAATAGGGGTTGAAAATTATAAGCTGGATTAATCTCAGCTTTTGCACAGCGATCAGATTTCCTTTCCTCGCTACCGAAATAGTATAGGCTAAAGGGTTCATGAAGAACAATAAAGTCTCCCCTTGCTTGCATCATCATTTTAAAAGCGGTGGATGTTGATCGAAAAGTTGTCCATAATACCAAAATTTTTTTCATGGCTAGATCTCAATAGTAGATGTTAGAGTCAATGCCTCTGTTACCAGAGGACAGTTTATAAGGAGCACGTCAGTTTAGGATCGTTCTGATTCCACCAAACAAAAATATGAGTGTCCATAAAAATCATAAAACCTCTTCAGAACTCTTCTCCATATCCCAGTCTTCTAGAGGGATAGCTGGCTCTTCAGGATCGGCATAGTATGCGTAGGGCTGCTTGTTTGCCAATGGTAAGATAGGATATTCCTTGTCTTGATGCAATAGCGAGTGGGGGAAACCCCCGCGTGAAGGCGCTGCATCGCTTTTGACTTCACCAATAGTGGCAATTCCGGAAAGCTTATTTTGAATAGCTTCATTGTCTTGATGCAATAGCGAGTGGGGGAGACCCCCGCGTGAAGGCGCTGCATCGCTTAATATTTCTGAAGCCATATCCTCTACAGACATTCGTTTTTCCGCCGCCGCTTTTCTCAAAATTTCTTGAGACTTTTGACTAATATTGACATTCGTTATAATCATATAAAATACCTTTTAAACATTCAAAATTAACGTAATACCTTAGAATAATAAACTGGTTTTATCAATCAAATTCAGGAGCCCAAACTTCCACTACAGACAATTCCCACCCAGGAAGTAATTCCGGTACTTCCAGCACATCCCCATCCCCCAGCACAATCTTATCTCTATTGAGGCGATAAACTTCCATGGTGCGAGTTCTCGGATCCACTAACACCCCAACTTGAGTCCCCAATTCCATAAATTGCTGGATCTTCCGGCGTAATTTAGCCAAACTATCAGTTCTAGATTTAACTTCAAACATCAAGTCAGGAACTAACTCCGCGTAACCTTCTGTAGTGCGAGGTAAACGTTCGGCTCGGATAAAAGAAGCATCGGGTGCGCGGACATCTCCATCTTCGTTCGGTAAACGAAAACCACCACTAGAAGCAGTTACCCTGCCTAGTCTACGAGGTCGTACCCAGTTTGATAACTGGGTAACAATAGCAGCAGCTACTTGATCCGATTCTATACCTGAAGGACTCATAACAATAATTTCTCCAGCCACTAGTTCCATCTGATAATCAGGATGCTGTGCTTGCAGCTTTTCTAAATCTTTTACTGTTAAACTAGGCATTTTTAAAATATCCTATTTATAGCGGTTATTGCATTTATGAGGTACACTTATAAACCTCAAAGTCCCCCTTATTAAGGGGGATTTAGGGGGATCCCTTTTTACCTCATGGAAAATAGAATTGCTATATTTAATCAATCAACACCAAATCCAGTATATTGGCGTTTAAAAGGAGCATGGTAAGCTAAGACGATATCTTCAGGGGGAACACCCCATTCTACTAATTCATTGGCAACGCCAATTTCTGTGCCATCATGTTGTATCCAAATTTTGTCGTTTTTAAGGTCAATTTGGAGAACACAGCCTCTTAATCGCCGATTTCCATGCCACCCCACGTTCATCAGTTGATAGTGATCTCCTTGAACATCAAAGATTTTTTGGACTTCAATATCTCCATATTTAGGTTTATATTGCCCATATTTATTGATGAGCTTTTTGACTAATTCTCTATAGTTATTTAGTTTTTCCATTGTTTAATAACCTCATTTTTGATATCATATACAAGTAGTTTAAGTTGATAGTTATTCACTGCCTTTTGAGTAAAAACCAGAGTAAAAAATGCTTCGTAAACATCTTCGCTAATGGCTAAATAAATTTTTCTTTCTGGTTCAATAGTTTCTAATACCAGGCGATAATTAAGAAACTGCCCTAAAGCATTATGAAATTCAGAAATTAAAGAAGGACGATTAAAACTTTTAATTTCTACAGCAATTTTTTGTTGATCTTTTTGGGCTGCAATTAATTTTTCTGCCCCTAAGTCAACATACATATCAACTCCCCCATAATCAAGATAGAGAGGATCATCAGTAATTATCCAACCTTCCTTGATTAGGGCGTTTTTAACAGTATCATGAAAGATATCTTTAGCTGGCATAGGATAATATTTTATAACATTAGCTGATTATGATGGATAGGGGTTTGATGGTACGAAATAATGGACATTATTGTTGTTGCCTTGATCTAGTTTTGGTAGTGTTTTAGAAGTCAATTACATTACTGATTCCTATCGGGTTATCCCCCAAAACTAAACTATCAATTTATTGAAGCAGTTGCTTTAGTCTTTGGCGAAAAGCTCGTAATGCAGGACTTCTCCCGGTCTCACGGCTTTGAGCTAAAACGTCTGCTACCAGGTCTGGAATTGGTAATCTGGGGAAGGTCGGACTGGTGGTAACTTGCCGGTACTCACCTCCTTGCAATAGGTCAATCCTGAGTTGATTTTTTTCATAGCGCCAGAGTTCAGGCACACCTAAGTTGGCATAGACATCCAGTTGAGTCTTGGAGGTGACATCCACTTCAATGGCTAGATCTGGCGGTGGGTCAATGGTGAGATCGACGCGCCGCTTGCCTCGCATTCTAGCGTGGTTTTGGATGTAGAAGCATTGATCCGGTTCAATGCCACTGTCCATATTTTCTCCCTTGAAGGTAGTGGAACCAAAGCACTCGCAGTCGATTTCTAACTCATCAAGCAAAATTTTAACCAAATCACCGAGCAGTTCTTTATCGACTTCGTGTTCTGGGGTAGGCATTCTGATTTCTAAGGTTCCGTGGCTATAGGCAATACGGGCAGAGCGATGTTCCCCTAGTTCTTCTAGAACAGACTCAAATTCAGCCCACTCTAGGTTATGAATCAACAGTCTTTGGCCTGGGGGAACGGTAAGTTGTTGGAGTAGGAGAGTAACAGCCATACAGTAATCGGTTTTGATTCCCAATTTTTCCAAGAGGTCTAGTCTGATTTTAGGCAACTAAGGCATAGCTACCGTTAGTTAGAGTGCTCTTGGAGCCAGTTGAGTAAATCCTCACTGGTCTTAAAATCCCAGATTGCTTCTGATAAGCGTTCTAGGTCTTGGGAATTCAAGGCTTCAAGCAATGCGAAGGCATTACTTGTTAGTTTTCCAAAGCGGCGCTCAAGCTGTCGCAATAGTAAGCTTCTTTCACCTTCTAATCTGCCCTCTTCTCTGCCCTCTTCTCTGCCCTCTTCTCTGCCCTCTTCTCGTCCTTCTTCTATTCCCTCTTCTCGTCCTTCCCTTTTCGCTAGACTCAATGCACCTCGCCTATCCTCCCAGAACATCTCCTGTTTGCGGATCTTTTCCAATTCTGACACACTCAACCCAGCTTGATTGGCTATAGTTAAAGCTTGTTCCAGCTGTGGTATTTCCCTCATCTGATCAGGAATAACTTCTAAGCTGGGAGCATCTTTGATAAAATAGATCCACTTATCTACCAAACTTTCTAACTCTTCCAGCTGCTTAGTAAATTTGGGAAGTTCCACAAACACCATTTTTAACTCATTTTCCTGATAAGGCAAGTGGTCTTCTTCTTCTTGAAAGTAAAAACTGCTAATGACTTTCTCTGTTGAAGGGAACAGCTTAAAATCAGTGATAGTTAAAGCAATGACCGGATTGAGATCGAAATATCCCTGTCCGGATTTAAGTTGATTCCCGTAGGTTTTGCACAAATTATAAACGACTCGCTTTTCGAAAGCCTCTACATTCCAGAGCTGCATTTCAATGATCACAGTCGTTCCATTCTCTAATACTGCCTTAACATCCAGATAGGTGTCTTTTAAATCAACCACATCCCCCGCACTGTAGGGATCTATAATTTCTAAATCCTGGATGACAGAATTACCGGAGTAAATCATGGCATTAAGGAAGGAAATCAGAATATCTTTACTCTGATCTGATCCAAAGATTTTCTTGAAAGCAAAGTCAGTTTTAGGACTAATGAATCTCATGGTTTTACAGGGTTAATTAAACCGTTTAGTTGTTAGTTAATTTTTTGTAAGCATTCAGCTATTAGCTAATGCGCTACGGAACTTTTGAATAAAAAAGGTAAGGATTGGTTTAATCTGAGTTAAGTCCCAGCGTCGTTCGCACAGCGTGGCCAAACGCGCACGCGTGGCCGTTCGCGTAGCGTGGCCAAAAGGCCAAAAGGCCAAGGCCAAAGCCTGTGCCACTGCTGACTGCTGCTGAACGCTGAACGCTGACTACTGAATGCTTATAATTTATTTACCTTTATAGTAACAGTTTTGGCTGGGCTTGTTGGCACCATAATTAGTTATATAGCGAGCGCTTTTCAAAAAGGTGATGGACAAATTTTGGCGTTGCATAAATACGGGATTATTTTAATAGTTTTGTGGCATGGGCATCTTGCCGTGCCATGGGTATCTGGCTGTGGAACGGGCATCTGGCTGTGGAACGGGCATCTTGCCTGTTTCATTTTTCAGGTGCGCAGGATGCCCATGCCACTCATATTAATCCCTTGATTCAGAAGCGATGCAGCGCGGTCTTGGGGGTTTCCCCCATGAGCGACTGCATCAAGACAATGCCGTATCCCCAAGAGAGATCCGGTGGGTTGCTGAAAAGCCAGGATTGATAATCGTGATTTTTTTGGCATCATGGAAGTAGCTCCTATTTAGGTGGGAGGAAAACCGCGCTGGAGATGATTAACGGGCATGACCAGCGCGGTTATTAGTATCAGTCGTCTACTTTATTTAGTATACATAAATCCTCGAAAAAATGCAAGAGATAATAAAAATATTTTACATTTATTTACAATTATTTTTATTGACAATTTTTAGACTCAATTATGTGTAATTTATTTACCTAAATTTTTTATTAACTGAGCTACAAATTATTGGTTTTTAGGGAGCAGTAATTCCCTCTGATCCCAGGGCTTTTTTTTGCGTCGGACTCTAATCTGTTCCCTGTTCCCTGTTCCCTGTTCCCTGTTCCCTGTTCCCTAAAAAACCATAAATATCTACTTTCTAACCAACAGCAAATCCATCATAGTGACGCATAAATGGGGCATGATACCCTAGGACAATATCCTGCTTCGGTATCCCTAATTCAAGTAACTCATTCGCCACCCCAAACTCGGTGCCATCATGTTGAATCCAGATTTTTCCATCAATAATATCAATGTGAATCAAAGGTCCGAAAACACGACGATAATTTTGCCATCCTGCATGAAAGACTTGATAATGATCTTGCTCAGGATCGAAGAATTTATAGACTTTGATATCTTCATTGGCTAGCTTAACCAGACTATGCTTTTTCAATATTTCTTGAATCAGACGACGATACTGAATTAACTTATCCACTGCAAAATTACCTCCTGATTTGGATCATATAGCAATAGGTGTATTTGAGATTCTTGAATCGTTTGTTGTGCGAAAGCTTGAGATGAATGCTGCGTAAGTATTCAGCCGTCAGCCGTCAGCCGTCAGCAGTGAACTTATTTTATTCAAAAGCACCTCGAGTAGCACCATCTGTAGCGCATAAAATGTTGGCCTAGCCTGACCTACGGCCAATAGCTGATAGCTGATAGCTGATAGCTGATAGCTGATAGCTGATAGCTGAATGCTTACAATGCTGCTGGCTAACGTTTTCCTACAAAGCCAGCTTGAAAATCTGCTCTGGGGATAATTTGAACTGGGGAAAAGTCGGGGAAACAATGGGAGTATTTCCCGTAAAGGGCGTCATCTGATATTCGCCGTCAACCAAACTACAAACAAAAAATGTGGGTTGCTTGGGGTTGCCAATAAATTTTCTCGCCCCCAATGCTGCATAATCGATAATCCAATATTCCTCGATGCCCATCTCTTCTCTTCGAGACGCTACGCGAACATAATCTCGAAGTTTATTGTAGTAATCGTCACGCCAATTAGTTGAAACAACCTCGACGATTAATTTGACTGAATCAGGATTTTGAATAATTGATTCGCTTTCCCAGCGAGATTCAGCCTCCATAACGTCTTGGTTCAAAACAATAATGTCCGGTTCATAACCTGAGTTTTCCCGTTTTGGTTTAACAATTGACTCTCTAGGAATAGTCCAAATACCTCCTTTATCTATCTGCCTAATAACTATCAATAATTGCTCAATCAGGGAACCGGTTAGATTTGAATGTTTACCCTTTGGCTTGGGCATTTCAATAATTACTCCATCATGTAGCTCGTAACGGACTGCTGAGTTTTCGGGATACCAGCTGATAAATTCATCAAAGCTGTATAATTTGGGTTCGGCTTTGGATTGAGTCATAGATCGTTATTCTTGAAGCTGAAATTTCTGGTGACAAAATGACACCATTCTGTTATAGTAAAAGAAATTGAATAATAAATTCAGATGGCAAGTACCACCCCTAATGATACTCGCGTGACAGCTAGGCTTCCTGCATCGGTCAAAGATACGTAAGCATTCAGCTATCAGCCGTCAGCCGTCAGCTAATCAACAGGAGGTAGTAAGCAATCTGGGCGGTGCTGGTAGGCCTGATTGAAAATCCCTGCTCGTTTTACTCATCCGACCTCGCTCAGTTAAAGCGCCTGCTAGCACCTCAAGTAGCACCATCTGTAGGGCTTAAGCTGTTCGCGTAGCGTGGCCGTAGGCCTTTAGCTGATAGCTGACGGCTGAATACTTACGGCTGCGGATTTAACAGGGGCAACCTTAAATCAATTTATGGTTCAGGCTCAGGTGAAAGAAGCCCAAAAAGTGATTAATACAGAACAGGTGATTCACTTATCACCCCAAGATGCGGATAGAATTTTTAGTCTGATTGAAAATCCGCCTGCCCCTAATAAGCATTTACAAGAAGCTATCCAACGTCATCAGGCTTTTTTCAGTGAAAAAGATTGAAATTATCGCTTATTATGAGGGATACGGGTTTGAAGGAACTAAAGAGCATCAATTATTGTTGTTTTTACCTTTATCTAGTTTAGGTAGTGCTTGACAAGCCAGGAAAAGAAATAGAATCGATTAAATCTCAAAAATAGAACTTTCCAGAAGATCGATAACTGCTGAAACCGCTGTTTGCACCGCTCCTTGAACTGAAGCATGATTAATTGCCAAGTGTTCCCCTGCAAAGAAAACACGAGGATTATCTACTGGATAAGCTTGACCGAGTAATGGTTGATATTTCTCCCGATCCCCTGGAGCAAAATAGGCATAAGAACCAGAACCAGACTGATTATCTTCATCCCAGATACTATGAATAATATCATCGGTATAGTCTTTAATATCAGGATGCAGTTGGGAAACTTCGTCTAGGGTTAAATCGGTTTTAGCTGTTTCCTCTAAAGTTCTAAATTTTCTGGAATTATCTTCCCAGCGATAAGCAGCCGTTAATACTGATGGCTGATAAGAAATATCCTTATCTTTAGCAACAATATGAGGTTGAGAAAGCTTGGTTGAGTCTAATTGAGCATTATCAGAAGGATACCAACACTTTTCGAAATTTAAATCCGTAAAGCTACCACCCCCATAAACATGATCGGCAAATTCCCAAGGACGAGCGGTACAGTGTAATAGAGTTTTACTGGCACTGCAATACCCCAAATTGTTAATCGCTTCCCGTTGTTGGCTAGGTAAACTAGGCTCAAAATTAATCTGAGCCAGAGCAGTAGCAGGAATAGTACAGATAATATAGTCAAATTCTGCGATTTGTTGCTGATCCAGCTTATTCCAGACAAGGCGAACCCCTCTATCGGTCATTTCTATATTTGTTACTCTGGCTTCAGTCTGGATTGTGCCTGATATGCTTTTAACCAAAGCCTTAATTAAGGTTTCCAGTCCTCCGATTAGTTCATATTGTTCTACTCGATGCCAGGCAAAGAAATCAATTAAACCATTTAACAGAGATACTTTGTCGTAATGAATGGCTCCAGTAGCATGACCGAGTAAGTCAAAAGCATCAGCAGAAAGATGACTGCGAAAATAGTCGGTAACCGTTAGGGTATCCCATTTTATAACTTGATCACTGGTAAAAGTGGGCGCAAATAACTCCCATTTATCTTTTTCAGTCAAAGAATCGATTAATTCTTCCAATAATTGGTCGTAAATTACCCCTGGGTCTTGTTGCTCATCAGGGTTTAAATTGTAAACAGCAAACAACTCTTGGTAATTATCTAAACGAGTTTTATTACCCCGTAGATAATAAAAAGCGGCGGGATTGTAATTAATAAAAGGTCTTTTTGGTAAATTAAATTTATCTATATAGTGTAAAGTGCAGCCATGACTAGTAGGAATTCGCATTGCGCCTAATTCCCCATAAGTGCCATCACTAAAATAATGAGTCTTAATTCTTCCTCCGAGGCGAGAATCAGCTTCTAATACAGTAACTTGATGGTTGAGTTGACTCAGTTCGTAAGCACTTACGAGTCCTGCAATTCCTCCACCGATAATCGCAATTCGTTTGCGAGTACCACCTTGATCGTAGGGACTAAGGGAACCAGGATGACGATACAGGCGCTCAAAGGAAAAAGGTTCCTCTAACTCTTGTGTATGGCGGTAAGGGTTAAACATCGAGCGTTATCCGAAATTAGGGCTTAGACTGATTTTCCCTTAAAAATGTCTTCCCGTAGCGGCTCAATGCTCGCGCATCGCGTTTTTTGAGGGATAACTCCCCTAACTAGTTAACCATTACCAGGGGATTACTCCCCAGACTTGTAAGCATTCAGCTATCAGCGTGTCGCGTATCAGCGTGTCGCGTATCAGCTTTTGAATAAGCGATGCAGCGCCTTCACGCGGG
>NZ_JAAHGN010000450.1:0-5835 GCF_010672485.1 Moorena sp. SIO2C4
TTCAGCTGGCAAAAGAGTCAACACCAGATGCGGACATGGTGATTGCTGTACCCGATTCCGGTGTCCCGGCAGCTATCGGCTTTTCCCGAGAGTCCGGTATTCCTTACGGAGAGGGACTGATTAAAAATCGCTATGTAGGTCGCACCTTTATCCAACCCACTCAGAGTATGCGAGAAACTGGCATCCGAATGAAACTTAATCCCCTCAAAGATGTCTTAGTTGGTAAACGAGTGGTACTAGTAGATGACTCCATTGTTCGAGGAAACACCAGCAGCAAACTTATCAAAGCTTTGCGTGATGCAGGTGTAGCTGAAGTACATATGCGAGTCTCCTCGCCCCCAGTCACTCATCCTTGCTTCTTTGGAATAGACACCGATAACCAAGAGCAACTGATTGCCGCCACCAAGTCAGTAGCAGAAATAGCCAATTATATTGGTGTGGATTCCCTCGCTTATCTGAGTTGGGAGGGAATGATGCTAGCCACAAGGAAAGACTCCAAGAGTTTCTGCTCTGCTTGTTTCACAGGTCATTACCCTGTTCCCCTTTCAGAAGAACTCAAGCGTTCTAAATTGATGCTGGAAGAGGTACAGGTTTGAAGGTAAAAGAAAAAAGGTAAAAGGTGGCACCACACCCATAACAGGGTGAATAAATTCTCCCGATCCCTTTGCCTTTTTCCTGCCCCCCGATCTTTGGGGGGATAAGGGCAGCCTTGATGATACTGTTGGCGGCTTAGTAAATTTATTGAGGTTGCCAAGGCTGATCATCCCCTAAAGTTAAGAAATTCTACACGAGCTCTGCTAATGCCCACCATTGTTCAATACATAGGTTATTATTATCACTGAGTGGTTATTATTATCACTGAGTGATTAAAAACGATTATGGGTGAAGCAAAACGCCGGAAAGCAGCACTGGGAGAAGACTACGGGAAAGAAGCCAACATATTTCCATGGCTCCCGATAACTAAAAGTCAGGGTGAGCAGTTTGTTAAATGGACGACTAGGGGAGCTTGGGCTGGTATTGTCTTTATGATTGTATTCTGGCTAACGGTGAGATTTATAGGACCGGCATTTGGTTGGTGGCAAGTAAATTAACATCTAAGGCTCGCTAATAACACGGAACTATCGGTTGTGCTTGAACCGGTAGTTAGGTTAGTTAAAGAATTTCCATAAACATATAGAAACTACTAATGTATATCCCTTGACTCATGAAAATTATGACAAGGGAGCCAATTTGCCTTGACCGACAGGTTAATTTTGGGATAGAACAAGGCAAGAGATTAAGGAAAAGATTGACAAGAGTCTATTTCTTAGAAAAATCCCCCAATTTTATCCTGATTTATCTTGAAACATGAAGATTAAATTTTTAAGAAAGAATAGAAGCTCTAAAATCTAGGAGTGGTGTTTGGAGAACAGAAGTGTTTATACGACTTGCAGAGGAGCACCGTCAATTTGTCCGAGATTTAGTAATGAATCTACAGGCGTTGGCAATTGTACTAGAAAACCAAGGCTATTTAGCCTCCTGCTACACCTGTGGTGGGCAGATGAATAGCGCATCGTTTATGGTTAGCTTGGGGGACAATCACCTGATTCGATTTTTGGTTTCAGATTACGGGATCACTTGGACTGAAATGCGCGATGACCGAGAGCTGATGAAGTTGGAAGGTGCTGAAGCAATTGGTCAACTACAAGATCTCGCCAATCTGGTTAAATACCGAATTCGTCCTTCAGAATCTCACCCTGCCCTTAAGTTACCAGTGCCGTGACCTTAGAACTGAGTAAGGCAAAACAGGAATCCAACCAGGATTGGTAAACACAGATTCCTAAATACAGATAGATAGCACAGTTTTATCCATATAATCCTGTCCATCTGTGTTTTGATCAACATCAACAGCGAAAGGGAAAAATTGATGGCTGGCTAATTGGTGGCTGGCTAATTGAGTGTTGAAGGTTAACTGTTAACTCTCAACACTCAACTTGAAATACTTCATCCAAAGCAAAAGCCCATAGAGTGCTTTACCAAAGGTTAAGACCGACGGCTAAGAGGTAGTACCAAATTGTCTGTCATCAAAGCAGTACAGGGGGATAATTTGAGCTTTTTCCTGGACAGCTTGATAGAGTGGTTCATGGTCATGGATCCGTAAATCGTTGCGATACCAGATCAGGATAAGTTTTTGATTCACAGTGGCTGAGGTCGGTTCTGTTTGATTTTGCCAAGATCCACGAAAGCACGAAAATGCCATTAGGCCGTAGTCCTTATGTCATCTGATGGTTAGGGGTGCTTTTTGAAGTTGCAGATTTTTGTAGTCCGATTGGATGGCATGCTGCAACTGCTGTAGCTGTGCGCTAGTAGTGCATTTTTCCACTTTACCAGCGTCACCCTTACGGATCAATTGCTCTACTGTGTCTCGGCGTTCGCGTAGCGTGGCCTAAAGGCCATCGACAAACAGAACATCAGACCAGAGCTAGATTTTGAGAATCCATGATTCAGGAATGTCGGTAAGTATGGCAATTTGGCGCTTAGTAATGGGAAACTTCTTAGGCGCTTTGATGCGGCGAAATAAAACAGTGATTAGAGCCAAGAATTTGGTTTTATTGATGATTTGGTTGAGATAGGTGCTTTGTCATAGCGATCGCTGGCACAATGTCATCTACTGTGATGTCGAACATGAGGGTGAATCGAGCATCAGGTATTAAGCAGCGCAGTGCTTGTAGATGGGCTTCTGCTTGATTTCGGCGGCGAAAGCGAGGGACAACGATTCCCTGGCATTTAGGCAGATGGCGGATGATGCGCCAAGGAAATAGTTCATCTTTATAGCTCATTGATGCACTCCTAATTAATTGCTTGTTGTATTCTAAGAAAAGAAAGTTTTGTAGTCCCATCTTGATCCAACACAGTGATGGGCGATTTACAGACTTAATTCCACAGACTTAATTCCAATACATGTGTGTAATTATGTTCATTAAGTTATCAAGTGTCTATGCTTAAAATAAGCTTCTGATCTAACTTTGGTGTGTAGGCGATGAGCCCAAGCAATGAGAAGCACACAGACAAAACAAGGAGAATATAAAATCCGAGTTAACAAACATGCTAACGCCAAGCAGCATTAAGAAACTAGACAAATTGGCCAAGAGGTTGAAGAGCAGTCGCAGCGAGTTGGTAGAGCAGTTTGCTAGAAGTCAAGACAATCCTAGTCTGGTTGCCAGACACAAATGCTGGAGGCGCACACCTATAGGGAATTTAATTCTTAATGGTAAGAGCGCACCTAGGGTATTTTTGACTCAGAGATCCAATCAGGTTGGAATCCCACGGCAGAAGCGGAAGTAGATATTAAGGAGCTCGAACGGCTATTAGAGGAGTTGCACAAACGACTTAATGCTAATTTTGCCAACAATCCGGAAGTCTGCGGTGACCTTAGAAGATCATTAGTGAGATGCATCTAACGCGATCGCATATCCTTTCCATCATAGATCGTCCCAGGTCGGCAAAAGATTCCTTAGGTAATCCTGTAGGCATGAACGCTCAACTGGAAAGTGCTAGCGTACAGCATCTTTCAAGTCATTTCATGATACAGTTTTCCATGAATAAACTCTTCCGATGTCTTGGTGCGCGTTCCCATGGCGAGGGAACCTCGCCGGGGTCGCACCGCTATCTAGGAATTCTTGTCACTCTTATCTTGAATAGTATCGGGCTACACTCCTGTACCCCTCAAATTAGTCCCTGTCACATTCAAACTCAAGAAGCTCGAAGTATAAGTGTGCAGTCTAATGAGCCTATCTATAACGAGATTTTTGGCAATCAAGAATGCTCACCTCAAAAGCTTGTCTTAAGAATTCCTGTAAACTCAATACAAGAAATTCCAGATACCAATAGTTTACTGAATCATAGATATACTCCCAATATTGTAACCTTATTAACATTTTCTCATCAACCTAAAAGTTTTTATATCAGACGTATTGATAACCATAAGGACGGATGGGTTTATAAAAAAGCTAGTTGCTTAGCTTGGAAATGGTCTAGGGAAGATGAGCAACAAGTTTTAAATTTAAGTCTGGAGAGAAATCTCCAAATTCGTGACCCTAAAATTAAAAGTGTTATTTTCATAGTTTCTTTGCCCTTTGAAATCAAAGATGCTCAAACCAATGTTAACCTTCAAGTTTACACCTGGGACTTATTTGAAGGAATTTATTATTTAAAACTCAAAAATTATCCCAATTTAAAAGAAATATTAAGACAAAAGGAGAGGAGAAGCAGTCAAGCCAGTAATGCATTTCGTGATGGGAAAACTGTTAAACATGAAATTCAAAAAGAATTAAACCAGATAGATGATATTGGAGGAATACATCTTAATAATTATTTTGAGTCAATACTGGATGGAGAATACCTCAAAAAATATACTCCTAGTTCAGAGTATAACTATTGCGAAATACCGGAGGATTTAAAAAAATTATAACGTTTAGTACTAGTATGAGTTTGGGGATTTGGACGACAAATTATAGGTAAAACCAAAGGTATAGGCTCCAAATGCTTCACCGGAAAAGAGTAAACTAACCAGACCCTAGTAGACACTACTCTACTTAATCAACTGATGTGATGAGATATGACTGAATTTGAACCAGCAACTACCAAGTCTGAAAACTATATTGAAAAGCCGGAAGATCGTGAAAAGCTTGAAGATTGGTATCGCAGAGAAAAAAGACTTCAAGTCTTAATAATTTTGATATTGTTAGCACTTTTAATAATTTCTAGTTTTGGACAGTTGGCTCTATTAGATTACTCGTTTGGGGAAAGACTTGCTCTGTCAAAGGGTGATAAAATATTTGGAATTGAGACTAAGAATTTACTCAGTTTATTGGTAACAGGTGCTTTACCCATAACCTCCATAGTAGATGGGTCTGGAATTATTAGCAAAAAAATTAAGATACCTTTACCATTAACTAATGGATTATCTATAATTTGGCTGGTGCTCTTAGGAGATATATTTTTGAATTTCCAAGCCGTATTAGTCAGCAACGAATCCGGAGCAGTAGATCAGTTAATACCGGTTATTGCTTTTGTTGTAGCCATAATTTTTTCCACAGCTTCCCTTTGTCTAAGTAGAGGCATAGTAGCCGCTAGCAAAAAATTCATGGCCGCCAGAAAAAATCTTCAAATCCTAATGGTATATGGGATTAACCCTACCCCCTTGTATAAGGATAATGAACAACTTAAGTTAAGAGAAGAGAATCAAGCAGCAACAACAAAGGCTGAACAGGAACGAAAAATAGTTGTAGAAGAAATTAATCAACACCAAGAAGCTTTAGAATTGGTAATCAAACTCGACAAAAATAAACTTAAATATCCCAAAATAGAAGCAAATAAAACCACAAAAAGTATCCAGGCAATTAACCAATTATTGAAAACCAAATTAGAGCGGTTATTTTCCCCTAACCCTAAATGTATTCAAAACAAAAAAAGTATTAATTACGGGGATAAAACTGCCAAATAAAACTATAATAAAAACCGAGTTATTGACGAAAATAAAGTCTTTAAAATAAGCATTAATCTATCAGCATTAAGCGTGGATATGAATCCTAGTATGGTAAGCTGTTAGGCATTTTTAATGCCTAACAGTTTAGCCATTTTTTGATAAACCGCTTGCGACCCATAGACGCGAAGCGCGGCTCCGGTGTGCAGTAGGACGCGAAACCGAAGAGGGTTATATGCTCTGAGGGAACAGGCAAGGGGCAGCCAGAGGTTGGGCAGGTTCTGATATAGCACTACCCATTAAGATGTTTGACATTCCATAACTCCGAAACGTAAGTAATCGCTTACTTTTAGGTGCGACCCGTGGCGAAT
>NZ_JAAHGN010000451.1:0-5831 GCF_010672485.1 Moorena sp. SIO2C4
TTGTAAAAGTAGCAAATCAAGTATTAACTAGTTAACTAGTTAATATTACTATTTTTTTACACACATTTTCACACACAATAGTTAGCCATATAATTCCATAAATTTCCATAAAATAAAAGAACGATTGTAAGAAGAAAAACCCGCTCGTCGTCAGCTTGAACGCTTGAAGAAACGAGAATTTCGGATTGCTGTTGTGGGCTTGGAAAAGGCGGGAAAAAGTACATTTGTTAATGCCTGGTTAGATTGTGATTTACTGCCAGCAAAAGCAGGACGTTGTACCTTTACAACGACACAAATTTATTCCGTTGAACAAGATTCTCAGCAAAGGCTAGAAGTTGAGCCTAAAACCGAAGAACAATTTACCAGTCTTTTGCATGAACTGGAGTCAGCTTCCAACAGTAATTCTAAACATAGTGATGGAGCCAAACAAGATTTAGAGACAATCCGAAAGTATCAAGACACTTTAAGACAAGTTCGTAGCGAAGGTCGGAAAACTATCCCATTTACTCGCCTAGAAGACATTAACAAAGACCTGAACAAGTATGTTGCTGATGAGCAATACGCCCATGCAGTATTAGAAGCTAGGCTGTATACCAATAAACTCGCCCAGGCTGAAGGTATTGTTTTCTATGATGTGCCTGGATTAGACTCAGGTTTAGCCAAGCATATAGAAGAATCTAGAGAAATGCTGTCAGATTGTGATGCTGTAATTTTGGTACAGCGAGATCCTAGTCCCAAGGGCTACGAACTTAAAATTGTTGAGTTTACTGAGCAGGGTGATAAGAATGTAAACGTTGCAGATAAATTTTTCGTTTTCTTGAGTCGGATTGATCAGTTGGCTAGTCCAGCAGCTCTTAAAGAACACCTTGATGAAGCATCAAATAGATGGCATGAAATAGCTAAATTATCTCCTGAGCAAATTGTACACGGTTCAGCGGGAGCTTATTTAGTATTAAATGGCTTCGCTAATCAACAAACATTGGAATCAGTTGGCAGTCCTGAAGAAATTTTAACTAAGCTTAACTCTGTGACAGGTATCGAAAATGAGGAAGTCTTAAAACAAGACGCGACTGGGATTCAGGAAATCAAGGCTCGTATTACTGACTATATTAATAATAAACGGGTTACTGTTTTACAGAAACGTTGTGAGGCTATAATTGAAAATATATTAACAACATCAAAAGAAATTTTTGAAATCGTTAGTAAGCGTTATTCAGAGAATCCAGCGGAAGCCAAGCGATTACAAGAAAATCAACGTCGTATTGAATTTTCCCAGTGGTGGGAAGAAAAGTGGAAAACGATTAAAGCAGACCTCAGCGACTATTATAATGATAATATATGGAACTCTACTGCAGAAGGAGAAGAATCTCTCAATTCAGATATTGTAGAAAAATTTCGGTCTCGATACCTCCAGGATATTGAGACTAAAATTGAAGAAATTAGAACCAATACTGAGCAAAGAAAACAGCGAATTTTTAAAGAAAATAATTCCGGTGTATTTGATGCTAAATTAACTGACTATAACTGGCGGAAAGAACTTTCTGCTACCATTAGCATTTTCTTAGTAGATATTGCTCATCACCTTGCCCTAGAAATCAAAGAAGAGGCATTAAAGTTAGTTGAATATCTGACTACGTTACTCTGGAAAACCCAGGAATTAGAGCAGCGACTTATTGGTAATCCCGAGGAGTTTGTGGAAGTATTAAGTCGAAGTTTGACGGCGTTGTTTCTTCGCTTTGCCCGTCCGGTTGCCGACTCCTTAATTCCTGGTCCTTTAGGGAGTGAAACTCGTCAGCGTATTGTGAAAAGACTGGGAGCGGATATAGAACTAGTCGATAATTACTACAGTGGGGAAGAAAAGGCTTTCAGCGTCCTAAGACGATATGTAAATCGTGGGTCAAAGTTGCTCTATGATCCCAAGCTGCGCCATGAGCTATTAGGTATTCGTGAAGTCTCTGGGGATGTGCCACCAAAACCTACCAATTCAGCGGAGAAGGTTATCTTGGAAGTTGAAACTGATATCAAAGCCTTTGAAACCTATTTGCGTTCGGCTATCTTTGAGGCCGCAGGGTTTGAGCAATTTTGCTTACAAGAACTCGATCAATTGCGCGATCGCTTTATTCGATATGAAGCCGTGTGGCGAGGAGTAGCCCAGAATGAATGGTTAGAAGAAAATCCCTTACTAATGGCTGAAATGCCCGAAGATTTAAAGGCTCACGAAGTCAATTTAGAAGTTAGCGATCGCTTACGCCAGTTATCTACTGCTTTAGCAAAGGGAGTAGGGAGTAGTAGAATGTAGAATTAATAATTTAGAATTTAGAATTAATAATTAAGAATTAATAATTGAGAATTGAGAATTGAGACTTCTACATTCTACATTCTACATTCTACATTCTTAATTCTACATTCTACATTCTACATTCTAGATTCTTAATTCTACATTCTTAATTCTAGATTCTAGATTCTAGATTCTACATTCTTAATTCTACATTCTACATTCTACATTCTAGATTCTACATTCTAGATTCTACATTCTAGATTCTACATTCTACATTCTACATTCTACATTCTACATTCTACATTCTTAATTCTGAGTATTAGCCATACCAAACCGATTCAACCTTCTCAATTACCTCTTGTACGGAATTCCCATCACTCAAAACCGTGACATGACCTAACTTACGTCCTGGGCGGGATTGAGTCTTACCATACCAATGGACAAACGCCCCTGGTAAACTGGCTAAGGTCTGCCGTTTCTGTTGGTAATCATCCTGGGAAGATTCATAACCCAAAAGATTGACCATTACTGCACTGGGACAATGCATCTGTGGGCTACCTAAGGGTAAACCTACCACGGCTCGCAGTTGCTGCTCAAATTGAGAGGTTTCGCAAGCATCAATGGTGTAATGACCGGAATTATGGGTACGAGGGGACACTTCATTAACCAAAACTTTGTTATTGCTAGTCAGGAATAACTCAATCCCAAAGACTCCCACTACCTCTAAACTAGTCAGGAGAGTTTTTGCGATCGCATTCACCTCCGCCACCGTATCTGGGCTAATCTGGGCCGGTGCAATCACTCGCCGACACACCTGTTCTTCCTGCTGAGTTTCCACCACCGGGTAAACCACCACCTCCCCATCTACAGAACGAGCAGCCATTACTGCCAACTCCCGTTCAAAGGGAATAAACTCTTCTAGCACCACAGGTTGATTGCTTAACTGGTTCCAAGTTTCCTGTAAGCTATGACTGTCTTTAATAATAAACGTACCCTTGCCGTCATAACCTTGGCGTCGCGCTTTCAGCACCAGAGGAAACTCTAACTCACTCAGGTTGATGGGGGTTCGAGAAGAGGCTAGGGACTTTAATTCCTGCTTACCCACTTCCCCCTCCAGACTGATAAACTCTGGCTGGGGTAAACCAATCCGATCGAAATAGCAGCGTTGGTCATATTTATCCAACAGTGGCGCTAGGGCCTCTAGTCGGGGGTAAAAGCAAATTCCCCGCTTTGCCAGATATTTCAGGGCATCAAGGTTAATAAATTCATTCTCAAAGGTAATCACATCACAGCGAGATGCCATTTGCTCGGTAGCCACCCCATCATCAATAGCAGCAAAGATAGTTTCAG
Organism: Moorena sp. SIO2C4; assembly: GCF_010672485.1. Lineage (NCBI taxonomy): Bacteria > Bacillati > Cyanobacteriota > Cyanophyceae > Coleofasciculales > Coleofasciculaceae > Moorena > Moorena sp. SIO2C4. The sequence continues at coordinate 3,629 of NZ_JAAHGN010000451.1, forward strand.
CAGCAACACAGACAGCTGGATCAGTAATATTAGGAGTTTGAACCACTAGCCGAATACCCAAAGATTTGGCAGCCATTGCCATCATCCAGGCCAGTTGTCCTCCACCAATTACACCTACTCGTTTAATCGACATCCCAAACACTCACAAGTCGCAACACCAGTTTGTTTTCAGATGCACCTCTAGCAAACAGTTATCAAATTTGCACACCATCCAGCATACCATCGCTCAAGTCAGCCCCATCGATCAAGACTGTTGACTATTTGATGGTCAACAGTCAACATTCAACAGTCAACATTCAACAGTCAACATTCAACAGTCAACATTCAACAGTCAACATTCAACAGTCAACATTCAACACCTTACCAACACCCCAAAGAGTCACGAGTCACCACACCAGTTGTAGGATTCACCCCACTTGCTACATCGCAGAGTTTTAACCGTTCTCTGACCGGTTGGATCAGGGTGCTAGTAAAATCAGCACCGGTGATGTCAGCCCCATCAAAACTGGCACGTTGCAGTAAGGCACCAGTAAAGATGACATCAGTTAAATCTGCATCATTGAAGCTAATGTTGTAGGTGTCGCTCTTGGTCAAGTCTGCTCCATGGAGATTAGCATTATTCAGGGTAGTATGTTTGATAGATGCTTGGATCAATTTGGCATCGGCTAAGTTAGCCTGGTCCAAATTGCAATAGGTAATTTTGACTTTCTGTAAGTCTTCACCAGATAAGTCTGCTCCCACGAGTTGTTTCCCATCGCAGGCTATACTCTTGGCGTGAACGGGTAAGGGATAACAAAAAACAGAGCACGCAAATAAGAATGTAACCAGTAGCCGGAAAAACATAAAGATTTATTGCTGCAATCGTCCAATTTAATCATACTGTGATGCATAATCACTTGAGTTATACCAAAGGTAAGCATATGCGCGTTCGCGCACGCTGCTTGAGGTGCCGTCAGCGGTCAGCGGTCAGTGCTCAGCCGTTGGCTGAAAGCTGAAAGCTGATAGCTGAACGCGATCGCGTGTGCCTAGCACATATGCTGATGGCTGAAAGCTGATAGCTGAAAGCTGAACGCGATCGCGTGTGCCTAGCACATATGCTGATGGCTGAAAGCTGATAGCTCATAGCTGAACGCGATCGCGTGTGCCTAGCACATATGCTGATGGCTGAAAGCTGATAGCTGATAGCTGAACGCGATCGCGTGTGCCTAGCACATATGCTGATGGCTGAAAGCTGATAGCTCATAGCTGACGGCTGAATGCTTACAGGCTAATCTTGCCAGAATCGCTAAAATCATAGTGAGCGATATTTTTGTGAGATCGATGCTTAATATATTTTTGACTTGGCTGCTAAGTGCTATCTCACTAATGATTACTGCTTACCTGGTACCAGGAATTACCATTAGTGGTTTTGGTGCAGCTGCTGTAGCGGTAGTAGTCATTGGTTTAGTGAACGCCATCATTAGACCGATTCTAGTGATTCTGACCTTGCCCATCACAATTTTATCCATGGGACTATTTCTGTTGGTGATTAATGCTATCACCCTATCCCTGGCATCCTATTTCACTCCTGCTGCGTTTATGGTCAACGGTTTCTGGCCAGCTTTTTTTGGGGCCATCGTTCTGACTTTGGTGTCTAGTGTTATCAATAGCTTGGCTGCTAATCAAGTTTAAGCTATCAGCTATCAGCGTGTCGCGTATCAGCCGCTTTAACTGCACGGGGTCGGATTAGTAAAACCAGCAGGGATTCTGAACCAGACGTAGCATAACCCCTGGTGCTTGTTTACTACCTGCCGTTGATGAGCTGACTGTTGACAGCACCTCAAGTAGCGTGGGCGTAGCGCATTTGCTGAATGCTTACCTAATTTAGCTGACACTACTTTCAGTCAACTATACTTCTGAGCTTAAGTAGTCAGCTGCAAGGGCTGACTAATAAATACCTGAAAGCTGACTGCTCAAAGTATAGCTTGACTTGAAGTCACTGTACAGTTTTTTTGTAAGCATTCAGCTATCAGCCGTCAGCCGTCAGCTAATTAACTAATCAACGGGAGGTAGTAAACAAGCTTACGAACGAGTATGGCTGGTTGACAATCCCTGCTCGTTTGACTGATCCGACCCAGTGCAGTTAAAGCGCCTACTCGCTAATAGCTGATAGCTGTTCGCACCTCAGAGGATATCTCCCAAGTTTTTTTATACTGAATTTTTA
>NZ_JAAHGN010000452.1:0-5815 GCF_010672485.1 Moorena sp. SIO2C4
TCAGAAATTCCGTGTTTCTCCAGAAGAGTCAGGAGCTTGAGTAGTTTCTGAATCAGAAATGTGTTGTGTACTACTAAGTGCTGGAAATAATCTCGGAGTTGTTTGAGGATGTTCTGGGGAACCAGGTCTGGGCAGGTATTTTTGAGACTATTGTACAGCAGCGGTAAGACTTTCTGACGGCGAGCTGTTTTGAGCAGATAAGTCCAGTCGATGTCTTGCTCAAGCAGTAAACGTTTGATAGACTCAGCAGTCGTTTCGTCGATACTGGTTCGGACACAATAAAGGAGTAACTGGAGTTCTGGTTTAGTTTGAAGTTCTCGGTTAGTTATCGATACTGATGCTATAGTAGTTAATGGGGTTAAAGTCATCATTAAAGGTTAATCTAAAAACTCGCGCTGTAAAAACCGCCATCATGGATGAGGCGGATAGAATGGCACTTAAGACTTTAATTTTCCCTTTAAAATCGGAAAATTAGCGAATTACGGCTCAAAGGGAATTAATTAAAATAATCTATTCAGTAATCTATTCAGTAATTTATTACTATTTACTTACTACTTACAGAAAAAACTGGGATTTTCAGTACATTTGACTGGTGAGTTTGCAAAGTTTTGATGAAGTACCTTGCCATATAACACAATGAAGGATTAGTTTTTAAGTAATCCCTATTGACTGGCAGCGCTTTCCTTGCTAATGCTTTGACAGGGTGGCAAGGAAAGCTTCCCCTTAGGTAGATATGGGTATGGGCATTTGGGGATGGGTATTTGCGTGGCTTAGTCGTAAGCATTGAGCTATCAGCAGTCAGCCGTCAGTTCATCAAACCGTCGATAGTAAACCAGCATCGGGGGTGCTGGTAGGACTGGTAGAAAATCCCGGCTGGTTTTACAGATCCGACCCCATGCAGTTAAAGCTCCTGCTAGCATCATCTGTAGCGTATTAGCTAATAGCAGCATCTGTAGCGTGGGCGTAGCGCATTAGCTGATAGCTGACGGCTGAATGCTTACCCTTAGTCAGGCTTCTAAAGCAAAATGTTAACGATTATTTCTTTGTCTGGGAGAAATGAGACAGGAAGTATGGCGATCCTCTATGCTCAGTAAGGGTTTTACTATGTATACGAGCAATATAAATGTATCAGCCTTTCCTGGACTATCTGGAAAAAGAGCTATTCAAGCGGTTTGATTTAAGCAGTCAACCAATTCCCCCAGGCTTAGAACGCCAGGTAAGCGATCGCGCTAAACATCGGTCAATTATTCAAAGCTGGTGTTACCAATGCCCAGAATTGCGGAAGATTCGCTATACCTACATGGATGTTGGACCAGTCTCCCAAGTGTTTAACAGTGTGATGTATCCCAGTCACTGTTACGATCTCCCTTTGCTAGGGATTGACTTCTTAGCCTTTGGCAAAAAGAAGATCCTGGTGGTTCTAGACTTTCAGCCATTGTTCAGGGATGAAGCATATCAGGAAAAATACATTGAACCAATGCGAGCCATTCGCGATCGCTATCAGGACTTGGCACAAAACTTAGAAATGAAGTTTTATGATGCTAACCAGTACTTCTCTAAGTATCTACTGTTTGCCAAAATCGATTCCCTAGAGACAGTGCAAACAGAAGTCTTTGAGGCTTACAAAGACTACTTGGCCTTATATTGGCAAATGGTGGAGCAAGCTGAGCCTCTAACTGAGCCAGAAGATATTCAGCGCATTGTTAAGGCACAGAAAGACTACGACCAGTATAGTGCCGACAGAGACCCAGCCCATGGTTTGTTCAGCAGCTACTTTGGTTCCGAGTGGGCAGAGCGATTCTTATATGAGTTCTTATTTGAAGATGCCATGCCTTTAGCCGTTAGTCCAAGCCAAAAATGACTCTCTATCAGCCGTTTCTAGACTACGCGATCGCATATCTAAAAGAGCGTCTTGATCTACAGCCTTATCCCATTCCCCCTGGGTTTGAAAGCAAATTAGCAACAGTGGGGAAAGGGAAAAAGCAGCAAGATGTCCTGACCACCAGTTATGGCTTTGCTGCACCCAAAATCAGACAAATTCGAGCGGCTCATGTCCAGGGGGGAACAGCATTACAGGTACTCAATTTTGTGATCTTTCCCCAGCTCAACTATGACCTGCCCTTCTTCGGGGCTGACTTAGTGACCTTACCTGGTGGACATCTGATTGCCTTGGATATGCAGCCCCTGTTCCGGGATGATCCAGCTTATCAAGCTCGTTACACGGAACCTATCCTACCGATTTTCAAGGCCCATCAACAGCATTTGCCTTGGGGAGGAGAATTCCCTGAGGAAGCAACACCGTTCTTTTCTCCAGCTTTCCTGTGGACACGCCCTAAGGAAACTGAAGTAGTGGAAAATCGGGTGTTTGCTGCGTTCAAGGACTATCTGACAGCTTACTTGGATTTTGTGGATCAGGCAGAACTAATTACTGATTCTGAGCATCTGGAAGCCATCAAGGAAGCTCAACTGCGTTATCTGGGTTATCGTGCTGAAAAAGACCCAGCTCGTGGTATGTTTCAGAGATTTTATGGCAGTGAATGGACCGAGGAATACATCCATGGTTTCTTGTTTGACCTAGAGCGGAAGCTCGCACAGGCAAGTTAAGCACTACTGGAATTATTAGGATGTTATAACTTCACCTCAGTTCGATGTAAGAAATTGCTTAGTTTTTTCAGGAGTCAGGAGTCAGTATCTTCGAGTCATAAATCAGGACAAGACTACAGAATTGATGGGAATAATACAGAATTTTATTGTTGATAAAACCTAAGCCATCAGCTATCAGCTTAAGCGCTACGCGCACGCTACGCGAACAGCTATCAGGTAAAGGCTTGTGGCTCACAGCTGACGGCTTGTGGCTCACAGCTTATGATAAAACTCTGATTAATTACCAATTAACTGGTCAAGAATTTATCTTGATTCCATCTATCATGACTCGAAGCTCCTGACTCGTAACTCCTAAATTGTAGAGCCTTTAATCAAACGTGCAAGATCTTAGCCTCGCTATTACCCGATATCGCGCCAAAGCGCAATAGTAGCCAGAAACACATTTTTATTATAAATCTCAAATCATTGTCTTGATGCAGCCGCTCCCCACTGGCGCTTTGCATCAAGACAATCTTGTTTAAATGGGCGACAGCTTACTTAATACTTAATACTTAATACTTCATGCTTAATACTTAATACTTCATAGGTCGCTAAAATAAAAAATTATTTATTTTAATTAAGAAACGTAAAAAACGTTAGGATTGTATGAAGCTTATCCCCTAATCTGTGATTGTGACTGAGGTTTACGATCATAGAGGTGATTAATGACCATTCCTTTGCTAGAGTATCCTCCCTCAACCCAAAATCAGCGTGTCGCTGGATATGAAGTGCCCGGAGATGAGCATCCTAAACTATACACTACACCTAATCTACTCTCTCCATCGGAAATGGATAACTTGATTAGGGCAGCCTATAGTCAAATTTTGAATGAACAACAGATTCTCAAAAGCAACCGCCAAACCTTTTTAGAATCACAGCTGAGATTTGGTCAAATCACCGTGCGCGACTTCATTCGTGGTCTAGCAACATCTGAACCTTTTTGGCAGCGCAATTATCAGACCAACAACAACTACCGTTTTGTCCAGATGTGTGTACAACGCATCTTGGGGCGTGATGTCTACAGCGAGCGGGAAAAGTTAGCCTGGTCAATAATGCTGGCTACCAAAGGGTTAAAAAACTTTATTGATGCTTTGCTCAATAGCGACGAGTACCTGGAAAACTTTGGTGATCACACCGTGCCTTATCAGCGGCGGCGGATCATACCCCAGCGTACTCAAGGCGATCTACCCTTTGCCCGGATGCCTCGTTATGGGGAAGACTACCGCACCCAACTGCAACAGCTGGGTTACTTCAAACACCAACCAATCAAAACTTATTATCCTCCTGCCCCAGTGCGCTTGTTAGGAGCAGTAATCACTACCGCAGGCGCTGTAGTATTACTTGGGGCAACAATTGCGACCGCCTTAGCGGCCTGGGGTATTATCAGCCTGTAGCTGTGAGTGTAGGTTTGATAAGAAATGTTACTTACCTGCCAACCGCTAGACCAATTAGCTGGAGTAAACAGCTGAGCTGTGTCTTGAGCAGGAGGTAAGCAACCAAGAGGCTTCCAGCACCAACGTGGAGCCAATCCACAGGGTAGCCATAGCAAGCCAGTTGTGATCTTCCGTTGCGATCAGGCATAAAAAATCTTAAACTCTTAACAAGATGTAACGAATAAAGGCTCGACATCATTGTATAAAAGTTACCTGAAGGGTAAATAGTGACAGGCGAAAGCCAACCAACCGGTTGACACACAGCATTCCTAGGTCTCTCACCTTTTGGTGAAGTTTTGTAATTTTTCTTAACGATCCGTTTTGTTACCAAACTCATGGGACAAAGACTAGGACAAAGACCAAGACACAGAGATAGGAGTATTGGCTGTGGCTGGAGCATGTTCTATCCCGTTTCAGACTTCTTGATTTAGTTTGATTCAGTCTGAGTCTGTTTAACTGAAGCCCGTTTTGAAACACAACCAACTAACGTAGGAGATTCCGTCAATGTTTGATGCGTTTACTAAGCTTGTTTCTCAGGCTGATGCCCAGGGTCAATACATTAGTGCTGACCAACTAAATGCTCTTAGCGCTATGGTGAAGGACAGCAACAAGCGGATGGATGCAGTCAACCGCATTACCAGCAACTCTTCCACCATTGTGGCTAACGCGGCTCGCTCCCTGTTTGCTGAGCAACCCCAGTTAATCAATCCTGGTGGTAATGCCTACACCAGCCGTCGGATGGCTGCTTGCTTGCGTGATATGGAAATCATCCTGCGCTATGTGACTTACGCCATTTTTGCTGGTGATGCTAGTGTGCTGGAAGACCGCTGCCTCAATGGTCTGCGGGAAACCTACCTAGCTCTGGGAACTCCTGGTGCTTCGGTAGCAGTGGGTGTAGCAAAGATGAAGGACGCTGCGATTGCGATCGCTAACGACACCAATGGCATCACCCCTGGTGATTGCAGCTCTCTGATGGCTGAAATTGGCAGCTACTTCGACAAAGCAGCTGGTGCGGTTGCCTAAAACGCTAAAGGCATATCACTTGCTGTCTAACTATCACAACTTCAAACGTTTTTGAAAACTTGACAAAATATTAGGGAGATACCTAGACCATGAAAACCCCGCTTACAGAAGCCGTCGCTGTTGCTGACGCTCAAGGTCGTTTTTTAAGTAATACAGAAATCCAGAGTGCCTTCGGTCGATTCAAGGGGGCTACAGATTGCTTAGAAGCGGCAAAAGCCTTAACTGCTAAAGCTTCTACCTTGACTGAAGGTGCAGCCCAAGCGGTGTATAACAAATTCCCTTACACCACTAGCATGCCTGGACCAACCTATGCATCTGACGCTACAGGCAAGGCAAAGTGCTCCCGTGATATCGGTTACTATCTGCGTATGGTTACTTACTGCCTAGTTGCTGGTGGTACCGGACCGATGGATGAGTACTTGATTGCTGGTTTAGATGAAATCAACCGTACCTTCGAGCTGTCTCCGAGCTGGTACATCGAAGCCCTCAAGTACATCAAAGCTAACCATGGTTTAACTGGTCAGCCTGCTACTGAGGCAAATAGCTACATTGACTACGCTATTAACGCCCTGAGCTAATTGCTCTTTTGGCCTGGAAAGGTCAGCAGGTGTTAGCAAGAACTAGCATCTGCTGACCTTTCCGGGCATTGTTTTATCTATGTAGTTTGTCTATAGCAAAGGGAGCAGGGAGCAGGGAGTAGGGAGTAGGGAATATGG
>NZ_JAAHGN010000453.1:0-5810 GCF_010672485.1 Moorena sp. SIO2C4
GTAATAGGTAATAGGTAATAGGTAATAGGTAATAGGTAATAGGTAATAGGTAATAGGTAATAGGTAATAGGTAATAGGTAATAGGTAATAGGTAATAGGTAATAGGTAATAGGTAATAGGTAATAGGTAATAGGGATGCGCTGCATCAAGAGGTGCGACCCGTGGCGAATTTAATAATTAGATGCGGAAAGCGCACCTAACAGGGAATCAGCTTCAAAGAATACTGTACCTCATAACTGTGATCAACGCTATATTACCTTTCATCAACTCAGAAATAACATTAGTATCTAAAATGATCATTGATCAAATAGAGGAGGAGTACGCATTTTATCTCTGGGAATTTGGGTAATTTCTACATCTGATAAATGGGCAAAACGCTGTTTTATTCTCTCGGCAAGATTTAAGGATTTTTTGGAAGTTTCAGCTTTGCTTAAATCTTCGGGTAAATTAGTTTGTTGAGCGACTAACTTAAAAGTCTCAACAATTTCTGTAATGATAGCAATCTGTTTTGGACTTAGCTCACTCACATCGATTACTTTGTTTTCCATCACAAGTTTACTCGTTCGTTTACGTAATGGTATGCCTGATTATAGGCAAGCTATCAGCTATCAGATTATGCCCATAGCGCACACTATAAATTATAATAAAATACCCCTTTGGTGGGCAGTGGGCAGTGGGCAGGGTTGGTGGGCAGTGGCTGATGATATATTCCCCAAGCTTGCCAATTTCGCGATTCTTGCCACTGCCCACCCTACGATTCTACTTGTACCCAGATCACCCCATCTCCCCATCTCCCCATCTCCCCATCTCCCCATCTCCCCATCTCCCCACGTAACAAAACGTGAGAAAAAACCTATTAGACATCTCCAAAAATTAACCTCAAACCCTTGCACTGCCTGGGTCAAAACCGAGTTTCTGGAGATGTCTATTGACACAGCCACAGCCAACTCAATAAGCTAAACCACAGAAAGTTTAATTCTATGGAGATGAAACCATGCCCAAGAAAAAACTAACCCCCAAACAGACCGCTCCTGTTTCTCGTAAGGTGGTGGCAAGGCAACGCTCCTGTTTCTCGTAAGGTGGTGGCAAGGCAATAGTGGGCAAGGCAACGCTCCTGTTTCTCGTAAGGTGGTGGCAAGGAAAAATGAGGGGCAAAATGAGGAGTCAGTCTCCGAGTCTCTCTCCCAGACAGGGCGTGGTGGCGCGTGGCGTAAATAAAAATCCTTTGGCGGGCGACGACGCAGAGTAGTGCCCTTAATTTACCACTATCCGATCAAAATGTCAAAATCCCTTTTTGGTCTCGGATGGCGCGCGATTTGCCTGGATAAATTTCCGAGCTACCTGTGCTACTAACTCGTTTTCGGTTACCACGGGAGCCGTGCCTGGCGGGCATTAGTCGCAGAAGGTTCCACCAAAATGCCCATTCCACGTCTGATGCCCATTCGGCATGCATATCAGTGGGGTGGGCATCCTGCCTGCTTGGGAATATTGATAACCGGCAAGATGCCGGTTCTACGCCTGATACCCGTTCCACCGACTGGGTCAAACAGCAATAATTAGATGCATCCTGAAGTAAAGCGCGATGGCATTTGCTGGCTGCATGACAGATAAATGCATGACCGATAGAGTAAGAAATAGATAAAAAAAAGTAGTTTGGGCTCTGGTGGGCAGTGGCTGATCAGCTCTTCACCAACCTTGCCGATTTCGGTAGCTTGCCACTGCCCACCCTACGATTAATCTCCCGACTCCCGACTCCCGACTCCCGACTCCCGATTCCCGATTCCCGACTCCCGATTCCCGACTCCCGTTCCCCTCCTGGGAGGGGTTAGGGGTGGGTTCCGACTCCCGATTCCCGATTCCCGATTCCCCAAACCAGTGACCACCACCTACTCCCCCCAAGTTACCTATCAGTGGCTCGAAAACTTTGATGCTACTACCTCCTTAGAATACGATGACTACACCTGCCCCAGCATTGCTAGCCACTGGCAATGTGCCAGCCTTTTAGGAGAACTGCTGGGTTTAGCAGCAGTGGAAAAGGATTAAATGGTAGGCTTGCTGGTGGCAGAACTGCGCAAAGACCCCAAAACCGACACCACTACTGCTGTCATTCTTTCCCTGTTCGTCCACCCGGAAAACCGCCGACAGGGGGTTCCAACGGCGTGGCCGTGGTGCCATGCTGATTGCAGAGTCTATCATGGCTCAACTCCAGAGCGATATTCCTTACTATACCTGTGCGGTGGGAGAGAGCAACCAACCCATGCTTCAATTCGTGGATCGTCGCCTTAAACCTTACTTGACGTCATTGACTGAAGCGTATCGGAGTAGTAAGAAGTTAGGGAGTAGGGAGTAGGGAGTAGGGAGTAGGGAGTAGGGAGTGTGGGGAGTGTGGGGAGTGTGGGGAGATGGGGAGATTGGTATTAATGGTAATTATCCTAACATTATATTAGTAAGTAGGGTGTGTTAGCCGCTAGGCGTAACGCACCGGACTTTCCACGTGAACTATGAATGGTGTGTTAGCTGATTAGCTGATTAGCACCTCAAGTAGCGTGCGCGTAGCGCATTAGCTGATAGCTTACGTAATGCACCGGACTTTGCCGGTGAACAATGATGGTACAACTGACCCATAAATTTCAAAGCTTTGATGAGTATTTATCCTACAATGATAACTCAGAAAACTTCTATGAGTTATTTAATGGAGAGTTAATTGAAATGCCTCCAGAGTCGGGAGTAAATGTTGAAATTGCTACGTTTTTATTGATTAGGTTTGCTTTACTGGTAGGTCATCGTAGAGTCCGGGGTCAAGGATTAGAATTAGAAGTTAGAGGTGAACCGAAAAACCGTTATCCTGATTTGACCATTATTCGAGAAGAGCATATTCAACAATTATCAAAGCGTAATACCATTCGCCTCTCTATGTCACCGCCTTTATTAGTGGTTGAAGTGGTTAGCCCAGGAGAGTTACAACGAGAGCGAGACTATATTGCGAAAAGAATCCAATATCAGGATTGTGCTATTCCTGAATACTGGATTGTGGACCCGGAAAGTAAAACTATATTGGTTTTAAAACTGACAGGAACAAGTTATACAGAAGTTGGTAGCTTTTCTGGTGATGAGTTAGTGTTATCTCCTGGATTTAAGGATATTACTTTAAAAGTATCTGGAGTGTTTGATATAGAAAAGTAAGTGATATTTTTATGAACAATTGACTATGAGTAGTATAAATAGTAGTTTAGATTTAAAAAATCTCTACGACATTGATGATGTCCAATGGCTAGAAGAAACGATTAAGCTCCTGAAAAATAAAGAATTTAATCAACTAGATTGGGATAACTTAATTGAGGAGTTAGAGGATTTGGGCAGAGAGAAGAAAAATGCCGTAGCTAGCCTTTTAGAACAAGTTATCCGTCATTTATTATTCCTGCAATATTGGACAAGTGAATATGATTATAATGCAGTTCACTGGCAAGGGGAAATCTATAACTTCAGAATTCAGCTCAAACGTAAACTAACGACTAATCTCCGTAATTATCTAGATAATGAACTGAGTTCTATTTATAACGATGCCTTAGGATTTGTGACGATAAAAACTCAGAATTCCGTAAGTTTACCTCCAGAATGTCCCTACTGTCTTGACCAATTACTGGATATCGAATGGTTGCCGAAGGAATAAATCAGTTTTGAATAGTCGGGAATCGGGAGTCGGGAGCGGTGCGACCCAAGGGCGATTTACTCGCCCTAGGAGGCGCGCACCGAGGGAATCGGGAATCGGGATTATACTTAAGCTACAGGCAAAACGCTATAATTAGTAATTAGCAATTAATCAAAGTTTTATCAGCAATAAAATTCTGCATTCTCCCCATCTCCCTATCTCCTCATCTCCATCTCCCCATCTCCCCATCTCCCCATCTCCCCGCGCCCCCGCCCCACTCTTTCCCTGTTCCCTGTTAAATAACAAGTAAAGTAGAGCCAAAAATGATCACATCAACTGCCACAATTACTCGGGACCCGACTATTCCTCCTTTAGAAAATGGGGATCAACTAACCCTTGCTGAATTTGAGCGTCGCTATTCCGCTATGGCTGATTTGAAAAAAGCCGAATTAATTGAAGGAATTGTTTACATGGCATCTCCTGTACGAGCAAAAAAAAAACATGGCAAACCCCATTCTCGGATTATGACATGGTTAGGAACCTATGAAGCAAGTAGACCAGGAGTAGAAACACTCGATAACACAACTGTGCGCCTAGATGCTGATAACGAAGTGCAACCTGATGCGTTATTGAGAATAGAACAAGATGGACAATCAATCATTACTGAGGATGATTATGTAGAAGGTGCGCCGGAGTTAATCGTAGAAATTGCGGCTAGCACTGTTTCTATTGATTTACATAAAAAATTAAACGTTTATCGTCGTAATGGAGTACAAGAATATTTGGTATGGCGAGTTGATGATGGTGAATTTGATTGGTTTCGGTTAAGGGAAGGGGACTATACTCAACTGGAAACCAATCCTGAGGGCATACTTTGTTCAGAAATTTTCCCTGGATTATGGTTAGATAAAGCGGCGTTATTAGCCGGAAATTTAGCCAAAGTTTTAGAAATATTGCAGCAGGGATTACAGAGTCAGGAGTAGGGAATCGGGAGTCGGGAGTCGGGAGCGGTGCGCGACCCAAGGGCGATTTACTCGCCCTAGGAGGCGCGCACCGAGGGAATCGGGAGTCGGGATTCTACTTAAGCTACAGGCAAAACGCTATAATTAGTAATTAGTAATTAATCAAAGTTTTATCAGCAATAAAATTCTGTATTCTCCCCATCTTCCCATCATATCATGTCCGGTTGAATACTTATACTAGGGGCAAAAACAAGGCAGAAGTCAGAAGGCAGAAGGCAGAAGGCAGAAGTAAAGGAGTAAGGTTTCAAGGGATAAAGTTTTTTATAACTAATTATCCGAACCTGATATCACCCCATCACCCCATCACCCCATCACCCCATCACCCCATCACCCCATCACCCTATATCTTTCCCGATTCCCGATTCCCGATTCCCGTTCCCCTCCTGGGAGGGGTTAGGGGTGGGTTCCGATTCCCGATTCCCTGTTCCCTACTCCCTAACTATCTCTTTTTTAGTCAAACACATCGCTACTCCTTTTTCATAGTAGGCAACTTCATTAATAAATACTGGCCAAACGGTGGCTTCTTCTTCATAGTAAATTGTGGTGCCATCGAAGGTAAGAAACATGGGGTCACCAGGATTAAGTTCTTGATAATCTCTGCCCTGGAGCTGAGGATGAATCATACCTTCTAGTTCACCAGCTTCGTTTCTGGGATAGTCAACTACTTTTAAATAGTGATAAATGGTTAGAGGATAAGTGTTTGATAATAGTTTACCGTTATTATAGTCTTCAATATAATCTAACGTGGCGTGAATTAAGGCTTCAGTTTTTTGAAAAATAGCGCCCTTGAGACTAGCTGGTGCAATGGGACCGACTTCAATACAACACCCGAAGTTAGATAGGGATCTTAGAAAGGTATTTTCTTTACCTGGTTCAATGGAACTATAAACTCTAACTAAGGGGTCAAGGGAACTCAGATAAGCAGCGAGTTGCAAATTAAAGGGGTCGTTGTTGACGAGAATTATAGTAAACCCCATATTAGCACTGGTACTGTGCAAATCTAGAATAAAATCTACCTTGGAATTGCCTTTTGGCCCTAGGGTTTGAGCTATCTCTTTGGCTCTGGTTTGTTCATAGGTACCGTCACAGCGGTTTTTAGCGGGTATTGTCTTAGGGCTAATTGTGCAACCAGTGACAGG
>NZ_JAAHGN010000454.1:0-5801 GCF_010672485.1 Moorena sp. SIO2C4
TAGTACTATTGCTAAGTTTGATTTAACCCTGTCAATGACAGAAATAGAGATAGGATTTGTGTGTATATGGGAGTACAACACGGACTTATTTGATGGGTCTACTATTAAACGGATGGCCACTCATTTCCAAAACTTGTTATCAGCAATTGTGGAAAATCCCCAACAAGTAGTCTCAGAGTTACCTTTATTGAGTGTAGAGGAACGTCATCAACTGTTAGTGGAGTGGAATGATACTGCCAGTGAATACCCAATAGATAAATGTATTCATCAGTTAGTTGAAGAGCAGGTAGAGAAAACACCCGATGCTATAGCCGTGGTGTTTGACCAGGAGCAGTTGACTTACCATCAATTAAATCAAAGGGCTAACCAATTAGCACATCACCTACTTTCAATGGGAGTAAGACCAGAGGTACTGGTAGGTATTTGTGTGGAACGTTCTGTTGAAATGGTGGTAGGACTTTTGGGGATACTGAAGGCTGGTGGTGCTTATGTACCCCTGGATCCTAATTATCCTCACCAACGACTGAGTTATATGTTGGCCGATTCCGGTGTTGAGGTGTTGTTGACTCAACAGTCGTTACTAGAATCTTTGCCATCACATACAGCACAGATGGTTTGTTTGGATAGTGATTGGGGTGCCATAGAGCAATATAGTGGACAGAATCTTGATGTCGGGGTTCACTCGGATAATTTGGCTTATGTGATTTATACCTCTGGTTCTACCGGTAAACCTAAGGGAACAATGATTCTCCATAGTGGTGTGGGGAATTATTTAAGCTGGTGTACAAAAGCTTATAATGTTGCCGATTCAGAAGGCTCTACTGTTAATTCTTCTATTGGCTTCGATGCCACTATTACCAGTTTATTTTATCCTTTGTTGGTAGGACGTAAGGTAGTTATTTTACCAGAGGAAGGAGAAATTGAAGCCCTTAAAGCCGCCTTGTGTTCTGGGACTAAGTTTAGCCTGGTTAAAATCACTCCGGCTCATTTAGAAATCCTCAGCTATTTATTGGCTCATGAGCAAGTCACAATTGAGAATAAAGCCTTTATAATTGGTGGGGAAGCTTTGTCAGTAAACCACATTAAATTCTGGCAAAAATACGCTCCTCAGATTAGATTAATTAACGAATACGGTCCCACAGAAACTGTTGTAGGATGCTGCATTTATGAAGTTGGAGAAAAAACCTTTTCTGGAGGTAATATTCCCATCGGTCGCCCCATAGCCAACACCCAAATTTATATCTTAGACAAACACCTGCAACCAGTACCGATAGGAGTACCCGGAGAACTCTACATCGGAGGTGATGGCTTAGCCAGAGGATACCTCAAGCGCCCAGAACTAACATCGGAAAAATTCATCCCAAATCCCTTCTGTAATTCCAAATCACAACGACTCTACAAAACCGGAGACCTGGCGAGATACCTACGAGACGGTAACATCGAATTTAAAGGACGTATCGATAACCAAGTCAAAATTCGAGGCTTCCGTATCGAACTAGGGGAAATCGAAGCAGTCCTGTCCAGCCACCCCCACATCCAACAAACCGTAGTTATTGCCCGAGAAGATATTCCTGGTAACAAACGCCTAGTCGCCTACTATGTCAGTCAGTCCGAATCACTAAGCACCAACCAACTACGTGAATTCCTTAAACAGAAACTGCCAGAATACATGGTGCCCAGTGCCTTCGTTACCCTAGACACCTTGCCGTTAACACCAAACGGCAAAGTAGACCGCAAATCACTACCCGCACCAGATGGGGTTGTCACATCAGTTGAGGAATATGTAGCTCCACGCACCCCTACTGAAGAAATAATCGCCAACATCTTCGCGAAGGTTCTAGGAGTGCAAGATGTTGGAATACATGACAACTTCTTTGAATTAGGAGGACATTCTCTACTGGCTGTCCGTTTAATGTCCCAGATTCAACAACAATTCCAAATCAATTTACCTTTAGCAACCCTTTTCCAAAGTCCCACCATTGAACAACTAGCGAGCCTTCTGGGTTCTTCAGTAAATACACAAAACCCCATCTTAGTGGGCATTAAAACCAGTGGAAACCAACCTCCATTATTCTGTATTCACCCGGTTGGTGGCAATATCCTCTGTTATGCAGACTTAGCTCGTCATTTAGATCAAGATTATCCAGTATATGGTTTACAATCTCTAGGTTTAGATGGGCAACAGCAACCCTTAACTTCTGTTGAGGAGATGGCATCCCATTATATTCAAGCAATACAGCAAATTCAACCCCAAGGTTCCTATCATCTCATCGGCTGGTCTTTTGGAGGTGTAATTGCCTATGAGATGGCACAACAATTACAGACTAAAAATACTTCAGTGGCTCTTCTAACTTTAATAGAAAGTTATGTACCCACTTTAATTCAGAAACCTTCAGAAATAGATCAAGCCATGATAGTAAATCTATTCATTGGCTGGTCTTTTGGAGGTGTAATTGCCTATGAAATGGCACAACAATTACAGGCTAAAAATGAGCCAGTGGCTCTTATAACGTTAATAGACAGTTATGCACCTACTGTAATTCAGATGCCTTCAGAAATAGATCAAGCCATGATAGTAAATCTATTGGCTCAAGATTTGGGAGGTCTCTATGGTCAAGAGTTAGATATATCCCATGAAACACTTAGACAACTTGAACCAGACGAACAAGTTTTGCATCTATTTGAGCAAGGCAAACAGCAAGGGATATTGCCATCAGACCTAGAAATAGAGCAAATGCGTTCTTTATGGAAAGTTTTGAAAGCAAATATTACGGCATATTATCATTATAAACCAAAAGCTTATCCAGGTTCACTTCTCCTTATAAATGCTAGTCAAACTTCCCCAGCAGTAATTGAAGACCCAACCCACGGCTGGGGTTCTCTAGTTAATGGTGACATCCAAACTCACACTATTACTGGAGACCATTACACCATTATCAAAGCCCCCCAAGTTGAGGCTCTGACTACAGAATTGAACAAGTATCTATTGAACAACTAGCACGTCTTGGCCGCACTGGCTCCCCTGTTCCGAAGCTGCATCCCTAAATACTAAGCAGATTTAGCTAGTAAAGGTTCTACGGTCTGGGATGATTCACCCACCTGCTCTAAAATCTCAATCAATTCCCGTTCAAAGGTGACCAAAGCACGATTGGTTTTCCCACCAATATAAAAGCGATCGCCTTTTTGTAATGCCCAAATCTGAGAGTGGGAGACATAACTCATCAGTACCCCTAACATCAGTAAGCCAAAGCCAGTGTAAACAAAGGGAATACCGGGGTCCGCTTTAATTTGTAAGCCAGTGCTGCCGATGACATCTTTAATTTTAAGTATCACCCCATTGACCTTAATCCCCATACCAGGACGAACGCTTGAAACGAGATTACCGGTTCCATCATAGACAAACAGCGTTCCCTGCAAATCCCTAGCTAAAAGAGATACCCCTTCACTTAAATCAGGTTTTGTGGGAACCCAAGTTCCCCAAATCCGTCCTTGACCATTAGTGGGAAGTTGTGCCATGGGAAGCTGGAAAATTGGACTATTATTCAACTGCACCTGAACCCCAGCAATCCCCCAATCCGTTTGGTAAAAGGTGACACCTCGATATCTTAGGGGCTTATTGACATAAATAGTTTCTTGGTCAATGTCTTCACCTTGACTATCCAAAACTGACAGATTGGAGTAAAATTGATCAATATCCCCGGATGGAGTGTAATCAATCCAGAAACGATTCACCCGCACTGACAAATCTTTGGGGATTTGGGGCCAAGCAAACGGACCGGCATCAATAATGTTTCTAACTTGGAATGTATTGCCACTGGTAACCATTTCCTGAGCCGTAAATCCTGTCATTGAGCCCCAAATTGACCCTCCCAGGATAATCAACATACTGGCATGTACTACAATTGGACCAATCCGTCCGATAATTCCTTTACGGGCGTAGATAGTATCCCCCTCTTGGAATACCTTGTAACGCCGCTTCTCTAACAACTCAGTGAGGGAAGTAAAAGACCCCTTGTCCAACTCTACACTCAAAGCAAGTTTCCCAAACTGGCGGGGTTCTTTGTAAAACTTCCAATTCCGGGCTGCTTTTAAAGCTGGAAATTGACGAGTGAAGGTACAGGCGGTCAGACTACTACCGAATAACACTAATAAGGACAAAAACCACCAAGTCCGGTAGACATGATCTAACCCTAGCAGCAACAACACCTTCCAGCTCAGGAAACCAAACAACGCTGGGTCTTCAGGATAATTAGCTTGGTAAAATGCCAGAGATTCCCCCTGTTCAATAACTGTACCGCTGATGCTAAAGAGTGCGATCGCAAGCAGCAAGATAATCGCTAACCGTAAGTTAGCCAGCACTGATACTAACCGACGCCACAACCGACTGCTACTATTCAATGATGAGTTATTTGATGAGTTATTTGATGAGTTATCTGATGAGTTATTTGATGAGTTATCTGATGAGTTATCTGATGAGTTTTCTAAAGTCATATTCAGTCTAGTTAATTACTTGTTTTCTGAATAGGATGAGCAGATTTATGAAAAGAATCTCAGTAGCATTCAGCGGTCAGCAGTCAGCGGTCAGCGGTCAGCGGTCAGCGGTCAGCTTAAAATAAACCCAGCGTAGCGTGCGCCGTTCCCGTAGCGTGCGCAAACGAGAGAATTTAATAGTTCGAGATTTATGATAATTGAAAGTCACCAGAAAAGTCCATTGCGCGTAGCGCATAAGCTGATAGCTGATAGCTGATAACTGATAGCTGATAGCTGATAACTGATAGCTGATAGCTGATAGCTGATAGCTGATAGCTGATAACTGATAGCTGATAGCTGATAACTGATAGCTGATAGCTGATAGCTGATAGCTGATAGCTTACGACGCACTCAGTACTCAGTCAAAAAATTCCCACAGGAATCCGAGACAACAACGAAAACACACCAAATGCCACCAATAGCGCACCACTTACTGGTGTAATCCAACTCGACCACTGTCGCAATTCTAATAATCGTTTAATTGAAGCAGTAAACGTACCTGCCAAGATCAAGGGTGCCACATAACCAGCTGTATAAGACAACAGCAAGGCACCACCTAACACTAAATCTTTAGTTGAGACAACCCAAGCCAGTAACGTTGCTAATACCGGTGTACTGCAAGGAGACGCAACTAAACCGAAGGTCAAACCAATGAGATAAGAGCGTAACCCTTTCGGCCATTCCTGGGAAATCCAATCCATACCACCCCAACTTGGAAACTGTAGCGGTAGTGCTTCTAGTAAATTCAACCCCATAATAATGGCGATTAGGCTCACAATAATCGGTAAGCCAACACCGATTTGACCATAGACTCGCCCGATAGATGCTGCGATAATTCCTAATGCAGCTAAGGTTGTGGCTAAGCCTAAGGAAAACCATACCGATTGGGTAGCAGCTTGCAGCCGTCCTTGATTTTCATAACCACCGATGTAGCCAATCGTGATCGGTAGCATTGATAGCATACAGGGGGTTAGGCTAGTCAGCAACCCAGCAGCAAAGATGATGGCTATGCTGACTAGGCTCAGGTGAGTCAGTTGGCTGTCAACCAGGTTATTAGCGAATTGTTGGAGTTGATAGAGTTGAGTCGAGAATGTGTCAAGCATAGGGAATTTTAACACCCAGTTTGCTTGAATTTTAGCGTATTGAACCCCTCAAGTAGAGTGGCCAAATCCCAGGGATATAGCAGTCGCCAGGGCAGTTAGGACATCGACATTAGTCTCACACCCTTTGTAAGCGATGCAGAGGTGCGACCCGTGGCGAATTTAATTCGC
>NZ_JAAHGN010000455.1:0-5796 GCF_010672485.1 Moorena sp. SIO2C4
TCCCTCTACCTGCTCAACCACTGCTTCGATTTCATAACTATAGTGATTGAGACCATTAATAATAATGACATCTTTTTCTCGACCGGTAATCGTGAGACGTCCGTCACGCAGTATACCATTATCTCCCGTTTTTAACCATCCATCCGGTGTAAAGGCTTCTCGATTTAGCTCAGGATTCTGGTAATAACCATCACTCACCATCGGACCAGAAATCTGTACCTGACCCACTGTATCTTCTTCAACTATTTGTCCGAGTGCATCCACAATCCGCACAGAAAAGCCAGGCACAGGTCTGCCAACTTCTACAACAGAGTGGTTAACAGACTGGTTATCCGACGGTAAATTCAACAAGTACCGATGGGAAAATACCACAGCAGCACAGGTTTCAGACATTCCCCAAGCTGAATGCATGACATTGACGGATAACCCATGGGGAGAAAGCAACTGCAAGAATCGCTTTGCAGTTTGAGGTACAATCGGCTCAGCCACACTTAATACAGATTTGAGGGAAGATAAATCCCATTTCCGGTGGCTGTTCGCAACGGATTTCTGATTTATTTTCTGATTTATCAAACCTAGGGCAAAATTAGGAGCCCAGGCCAAGGTAACCCGATAGTTTTCAATCCAATCCAACCAATTGAGGGGATTTTCCAAGAAAGCTTTAGCGGGAGCATGGATTTGCAGGTTACCGACATAGACATCCCGAATACAACAGCGTACCAGAGAGCCAACATGGTCTAAATTAAGCCAGTTCAAGGAGATATCATCCTGGGTCAGATTATTCCTCTGGGCACTGGCGGCGACATTATTAATTAAATTGGCATGGGTCAACCTGACGCCTTTAGGCATTCCTGTACTTCCAGAGGTCAGTAACAATATTGCTAAATCATCCGGTTGGCTGTGATAGTAATTTAGGTCAGGCTCAGATGAGCGGAAGTTGTCTACGGTTTCAATTAAAATTTCTTTTTTGGGCAAGGGATGCTCGGTAGGAGCCGCTACGCGAAAGCATAAAGCAC
Organism: Moorena sp. SIO2C4; assembly: GCF_010672485.1. NCBI lineage: Bacteria > Bacillati > Cyanobacteriota > Cyanophyceae > Coleofasciculales > Coleofasciculaceae > Moorena > Moorena sp. SIO2C4. Next base: position 1,017 of record NZ_JAAHGN010000455.1, read on the forward strand.
GGATTGCTGGAGCAAGGGTATCACTGGTTAGGATGACCGGTTGCTCTAGCATTTTCCAGGCATTGCACAGCTTATTGACGGTACTGTTAGATGACTCATAGGTCGGTGCGATCGCAATCGGGACTGGGACAAAACCGCCCAAAATACAAGCCCAGAAGGTTGGAATGAAGTCTTGATTTTGGTCAAATTGGAAGATTACTTTGTCTTGAGGCTTTAGATTTAGTTTTCTTAAGCCACCAAGAATCCGCTGTGCTTCTTTGAGGAGAGCTGGGTAAGATTGATAGTTTTGGTGAGTATTTCCCTGACTATCAGAGTCGAGATAGATAATCCCTTGCTCCGGCGCAACCCTTGCAGTTTTTAGTAGCGCTTGGGAGAGAGTTGAGATATCTGTTGGTAACTGTAGCGCTTCACCATGACTGATGGCGGGTTTTGATGGGGTGGAATTTGAGCGATGCTCCCCCTGAGCCGCTACGGGATGCTCGGTACGAGCTGCTACGGGAACGCAATCGTCGGAAGATGCCTTGGAGTAATCCCTCGGTAGGGGTTTGGCTTTTGATAATTCTGGCTTTGGACTAGTTTCGGTGGAGGCTGGAAGTAGGTCTAATAGATGTAGGGGTGTGTCGGGCTGGGTGTAGTCTTGTAGAACTACGGCGACTTCCTTGATTTCTGCCCCTCCATAACTATATGACTGTAGCTGCTCTTCCCATTGCTGCACTAAGTCGGTATCAATTATTTCTACAGAAGCTAGTGCTTGTTGATCTATCTCACCTGTGGGAGTTAGGGGCAAGGTAGTTACCGGAACAATAATTAGGGGGACTTTTGGTTCACCAAATTTTGGTTCACCACTAGATAGCAGAGTGTCTGAGATGGTGTCTGACACGACCCCTTGCAGGAGCGATCGCAGTTGTTCTGATGAAGGTGATCCAGCTGAGACTACATAGGCAATAATAGGCAAAAAACTACAATTGTCTCTGAGGGCTATTTTTTTCTTTTCTTCTGTAATTTTCCTCTCCAGGACAACACAGTCGTCAACTAACGGATTTGCTAACAAAGCCGATTCGATTTTGGTCAATAGTTGTGGCAGATAGTCTTGGATTGGCTTTTCTATAATGTTATCGGTATCTTGTCCTATATAATTGGTAATATATGGCTGCATTTTTCGATACTTTTATTGAGTTTTTTTTTGACGATGGGTTTAATTCCGGATTAATAATGTATTTAAATATATTAATTTAAATTAATTTAAAAAAATAAAAATGGTGATTAAAATTTGAAAATTATGGTAGATAAATGGGATTAATTAAGAATCATAATTATCTAATTATATTTAAAATTAATGCCATTAAAAAGTTTAAAAATATAGCCTTTATAAAATATATGAGGTACAGTATTTATTGGCGCTGATTGCCTTTCAGACATTCTTGTATAGCACTACGCATTCAGATTAGGACATTGTCTTGATGCAGTCGCTCATGGGGGAAACCACGGCAGTCGCTCATGGGGGAGACCCCCAAGACCGCGCTGCCTTCCCAAGACCGTAATGGTGCGTTTTCCGCATTAAGAATGAAATTCGCCACGGGTCGCACCTCTGCATCGCTCCTAAACTCCGAAACGTAAGTAATCGCTTACTTATGACTTCTGACTTCTGACTTCTGACGCTAAGCGTAGCGCTATATTGCTGCCAAATGCCTTCTGCCCTCTGCATTAAAAGGATAAGCAAAGTACTTCAAGGAATTAAAACTGCTATAATTAAAAGGCTGAAATCGCTGTAATTACTTTAATAAAAGGGGTTTCTGCGTAAGTCCTATTGGTAGGCTCAGTTTGGTCTCAGTGAGCAGCCCAAGGTCAAGGGTGGTAAGGGCACTTTTTTGATAGCTCTTAGCCTGAGGTTGAATCACATGATCAATATCCGAAAGATAACCACAGGTATACTGAAAAACGTTACTCATTTTGCTACAGCCTATCCTAAAGTTAGGCTCTGCTAGGAGCCTCGTACTTTAACATTTTCAAGATTTATCGATTAAGTCCGGATAGGTGTGTCAGTGATCAATAAACTTCTATTAAAGTGGTACTATTACGACCTTTTATTAAATCAGGACAAAAAACCTGAAACTCTTGTCCCTGTCTTGATGCAAAGCGCGAGTAGGGGGAACCTCACAGGGGTAGGTTTTTTACATTTGGGTCGGGAGCGGTGCGACCCGTGGCGAATTTAATTCGACGACTGTAAGCGCACCGAGGGAATCGGGAGCGGTGCGACCCGTGGCGAATTTAATTCGACGACTGTAAGCGCACCGAGGGAATCGGGAGCGGTGCGACCCGTGGCGAATTTAATTCGACGACTGTAAGCGCACCGAGGGAATCGGGAAAAGCGGGAAATGGGGAGAATTATCCCGGAAATAATTGTGTATTTTGATACATATTTTTATTAATTTATACGCAATGAGAGTACTTAGTCGCCCCAATGTTTAAAAACCTACCCTTGTAAGGAGGGTAGACCAGCTTTGGCACTGGTGGATTGTTGGTGTCTACCTCTCCCAACGGTCAAGGGCTATAGGTTTAGATTGCTACGACCTGCTCCGCCGCCTGGGCTAATTCAAATACCACCCGCGCCACGTAGGGGCGAATCATCCACCAGATTAAGGGTGATAACCAGCCCTTTAGGGTAACTGAGTAGGAAATATAGGTACCACAAAGGGTGGACTCTACCTGGTAAGTGACCCGATTTTCAACCCCAGGGATTGCCAGAAATCGTATACTGAGTAGCTCACCGGGTAAGACACGCTCTACAAAAATTCGGACCGGAATTGGGATCAAGCGAGTGACTACCTGATAAATTAAACCAGGTTTAGCCATTAAACCTTTCGGAGCATTGGTACTTGACAGCAGGGGATTCCAAGACACATCTGCTAAGTTGATCAATTTTTGCCAGAGCACTTCCACTGGGGCAGTACTCAGGGCGCGATAGGTCTTGAAGAGGGAAAACTTACACCAAATCCCCTCGTGACCAGCAATTAACTTGAAAGAAAAATTAAGAATCACTACACGCCTCCCGCAGCTATGCTCAGGCAGATTTATGATCTTCCCCAAATGGCTTTGGTTGAAAAATCCCTCTCTATTTAGGATATGATCTCAACTGCCTGGAAGTTATGCCGACCCCCAGGGCTTACCCTGAGGGGAGCGGATGGTAGCAACGAATAACTACCAACCAATAACTACCAACCAATAATTACCAACCAATAACATTGGCAAGGCAAACTTAAGGTTTTGTTTGCATAGGCGCTTCTAGGCGCTCAACCAGGAATGGGTAGGAACTGCACATCTTCCCACCCCCATTCGGGGGACGGGGAGTAAAGACCCCGGCTCGTTTTTCCTCCCCAGCCTAAAGAACCAGAGGTGCGACCCGTGGCGAATTTAATTCTTAATGGGTCAAGCGCACCTAAGGTTTCCAAACTCACTAGGATTGTTTATGACAGCTTTTCAGACGGACACAACAACTACCACTAATACCACTTCTTTACCTCCTGCCGACTCTAGGGAGAGAGTCAAGCAGTTGATGCAACAGCTGCAAGATACGATTTGTGATGCTCTAGTAAAAGTAGACGGAATTGGCACCTTCAGAGAAGATAAATGGGACAGAGACGAAGGGGGTGGTGGTCGTTCCCGTGTGATACGCGATGGTTCAGTATTGGAACAGGGTGGGGTTAACTTTTCGGAAGTTTGGGGCAAACAGCTGCCACCTTCAATTTTGAAACAGCGCCCCGAGGCAGCTGGACATGGTTTTTTCGCTACTGGTACCTCCCTAGTATTGCATCCTCGTAATCCCTATGTCCCCACGGTTCACCTGAATTATCGCTACTTTGAGGCAGGACCAGTCTGGTGGTTTGGTGGGGGAATCGATTTGACCCCTTACTATCCCTTTGCTGAAGATGCTGCCCATTTGCACCGCCAATTGAAAGAAGCCTGTGATGCTCATCACCCTGAGTATTACCCAGTGTTCAAGTCTTGGTGCGATGAGTATTTTTATCTGAAACACCGTCAAGAAATGCGGGGTGTTGGAGGCTTATTTTTTGACTATCAAGATGGCACGGGTAAACTGTATCGTGGTCCCCATCAAGATGGTCCCGCAGCAGCTTACAGTGAAAAGCTTGGGGATTTAGAGCCTCGCAGTTGGGAAGATTTATTTGCATTTGTCACAACCTGCTCTGAGGCATTTTTACCAGCTTATCTACCCATTGTAGAGCGCCGTCGCGATATGGACTATGGAGACAGAGAACGTAACTTCCAACTCTATCGTCGGGGTCGATATGTAGAATTTAACCTGGTGTATGACCGAGGCACAATTTTTGGTCTGCAAACTAACGGGCGTACTGAATCCATCCTGATGTCCTTACCCCCCTTAGTGCGTTGGGAATACGGTTACCAACCTGAACCGAATACACCAGAATCTGAACTCTATGAGACATTTCTCAAGCCTCAAGACTGGGCGAACTGGACAGCTTAAATTGTTGTCATATCACTTATGGCAATACTAGGATGGTTCGATGTCAGCTATCAGTCGTAAGTTATCAGCAGTCAGGTATCAGCAGTCAGGTATCAGCAGTCAGGTATCAGCAGTCAGGTATCAGCAGTCAGGTATCAGCCGTCAGCTTATGCGCTACGGGCACGCTTGGCCTTTGGCCACGCTCCGCGAACGCGAACAGCAGTCAGGTATCAGCAGTCAGGTATCAGCAGTCAGGTATCAGCAGTCAGCTATCAGCCGTCAGCTAATCAACGGTAGGTA
>NZ_JAAHGN010000456.1:0-5779 GCF_010672485.1 Moorena sp. SIO2C4
TCGTCGGTACTGCCAATTTAAAACAACGACGTAAAGCGATACTAGTACACGAGGAGCGCGCATACCTCGCCAAAACGCATGGATCTTAACAGATACCGAAACCCCAGTAAAATAAAATTTTAAAACTAAACGTACCGTGGGGCACACGGGAACGGGGGAGACCCAACGCTTAGGGAGATAAGCCCACGCTCGTTTAGTTAAATTAGGCTCGATATGCGCGTTTTTAAACGGGTATTTGGCTTAAGTACTGCCTTTGCTGGATAACTAATTTTAGCGATGCAGAGGTGCGACCCGTGGCGAATTTAATTCGCCTACGGAAAGCGCACCTAAGCGGTCTTGGGGGTTTCCCCCATGAGCGACTGCATCAAGACAAGGCGTGTCGTAGAACTAAGAATCCCCGCTCATAAGCTGGCGGGGAGTGTCAAGAACCTTAAGTAGTTTTCCCGAGAGGTTGGCTAGCGAACAAACAATGATGATGAGAAGTTATCGGTCTATTCTGACTGTGATTCTGGCAATGGTGATGACCTTTTTGGTCAGCTGTGGTAGCCCAAGTGCCACCACCGCTCCTACCTACACCCCTGAAAAAATTGCCCAAATCCAGACAAGTGCTACTAGAGTGCTTGAGCTTCGCGAGAAAATGCCAGTTCTCGAAGCCAACATTCAAGACGAAAACTGGGTAGATATTAGTTCATTTATCCATGGTCCGTTAGGAGATCTAGGGCGCAGCAGTAACTATCTGGCTGGTCAACTTCTTCCCAAAGACCAGAAAGCAGCCAAGCAAGCGGCTGAAGTATTGTTGAAATCTTTGGTGAAAATTGATGAAGCTTCTGTAGAGCGCAACTCCCAGCTAGCACTCAAAAACTACGAAGCAGCCTTGAAAAAATTTGATAACTTTTTGGAACTAATTCCCACTAGTTAAAAAGTTATCGATAAAATTGTGAGTAAAGTCGCTATTATTGGATGCGGTATCGTTGGAGCAGCGATCGCATATGAACTTAGTCGGGTAAATGGGCTAAGTATCACTGTGCTCGACCAGCATCTGCCAGCACAAGGCTCTACTGGTGCTGCTTTAGGGGTACTGATGGGTGCCATTAGTAAAAAAGTCAAGGGTAGGGCGTGGCAGCTGCGACAAGTCAGTATCCAGCGCTATCAGACCCTGATTCCTGAATTAGAGGCACTCACGGGATACCAGATTCCAGTCAATCGCAACGGTATCTTGAAGCTGTGTTTGCCTGGAGAGGACTTGGCCTCTTGGGAAAAACTAGTACAAACTCGCCTCACCCAAGGTTGGCAATTAGAAATTTGGGATGTTCCCCAAGTTAAGCACCGTTGCCCTCAGCTGAGTCAAGATAAATTTATTGCTGGAATCTATTCTCCCCAAGACCTACAAATTGATCCAACTGCCCTAACCCAAGTATTAGTGGCTGGTGCTGAGGCCAATGGGGTTAGGTTTAATTTTGGAATCACAGTTAAAGGCTTTGAATCCATAGGTTCCGATCTCAACAATTCTCTCAATTGCTCCCAAATCTCTACTGATTCTGGAACCCTAGAGATAGATTGGCTAGTAGTGGCTGCTGGGTTGGGTTCATCTGGGCTGATTAAGATGCTCCAACCACAAGACTTGCAAGTTAGTCGAGATCTGCCTCTGACTCTCAAACCAGTACTGGGACAAGGAGTAAAATTGCGGCTGCCACAGCCCATGGGATATGAAGATTTTCAGCCAGTGATTACTCGTGATGATGTTCATATTTTGCCAGTAGGTAAGCAAGACTACTGGGTGGGCGCAACAGTTGAGTTTCCCGATGATGCAGGTAATGTAGAAGCACAACCAGCCTTACTGGAGGTGGTCAGACAGAATGCGATCGCATTTTGCCCTGCTCTAGCCACAGCAGAAATTATCCACACATGGTACGGGTTACGCCCTCGTCCAGAAGGACGACCTGCCCCTGTTATTGATCAACTGCCTGGTTACAATAATGTTTGGCTAGCAACAGGTCATTATCGCAATGGTGTACTCCTTGCTCCGGCTACCGCACAAATAATTCGGGAAGAAATTATTGACTCAGGAAAATAGCTAGAGGTGCGACCCGTGGCGAATTTAATAATTAGATGCGGAAAGCGCACCTATTGTTTTTGTTGAGAGTTACTATTGAGATTTAACAGTTAACCGTCAATCGTCAAAAAACAGCGATCAATTAAAATATATAGGTTAAATGTTCATTAACTGATCAACTAATTGTTTTGTAGGAGGCGCGGCGCAACCTCTCAGGTTTAACCCCAATGGGGTGTCAGGGGAGTATCCAGCCGTGAATTTTTGATGAAATCTCGATGGTTAATCACGAGTTTGCTGATGGTGCTGATGAGCTGTAGCCCGTCGCCTACTCCATCAACTAAGAAAACACCGGTTTCCCAACCGATGCCAAGCCCGCCTAATTTAGAGGACACATCTAAATCTGGCAGTTCAAAGTCCACAACCAAACTGTCTCCACCAGCATCAGATGCCTTTACTATCTCTCCTAAAGGAATTGGACCGGCTAAGTTGGGAATGACCTTGGGACAGCTGAAACAATCCCTAGGGGATAAAGCAAAATTTGAGGTGAAGTCACCGTTTATTGTCGGTTTCGATGCGATCGCAGTTATCCAATCAGGACAACCCCAATACTATATTCTTTACCCGATGGGAACACCTATGGGTAATTCAACCGTAATGGAAGCGTTATTCACCACAAATCCTAACTATCGCACCACCAAAGGTGTTGGCCCTGGCACACCCCTCAAACTAGCTGAGCAAACTTACGGTGATGCTACCTTGTCCTTTAACTATGCCAGCGAGTCTCGGGAATACGTCAATTTTGCCAACCTATCGGAAGATATAGCCTTTCGCATGGGAGTAGCCGTCAATGATACTAATAATCAGTTTTCTGGCCTTTATGCTTCACCATTGAAAGAATATAACCAAACCCAGAACTATCGCGACTCAGCGACAATTAAATCTCTAGAAGTCTATTGCCGAGATAAATGTCCTTCACGCTAGATAATCATTTACGTGAGCTTATCATTTAAATGAATAAAAGCTCATTTAATCAACAAGCGTTTGAAATTGCTCTGGAAGCAGTAAGGGAACAGTTGCCCCTCAACTCCCCAGCCATGGGGCAATTTCCACCAATTCCTCTACAGGTCTTTGACACTCTCCCATCCACTAACCAAACCCTTTGGGAATTGCTCAACCAAGGTGCAACAGTTCCCACCATGGTTATTGCTGGGCAACAGACAGCAGGGCGGGGACAGTGGGGACGACAATGGCAATCTCCAAAAGGTGGACTCTACTTATCCTTAGCTTTAGCTCCCAAGTTACAGGCATTGGACAGCGCCCAGCTAAGCATGTGTAGTGCTTGGGGAATTGCTACAGCTTTGAGAGCTTACGCTATGCCTGTGTCTCTGAAGTGGCCAAATGACCTACTACTTAAGGGACGCAAACTCGGAGGTATTCTAACAGAAACCCGTGTCAAACAGGGTCAAATTACCAAAGCCGTTGTGGGTGTCGGAATTAACTGGAGCAATGAAGTGCCGGAATCTGGCATCAATTTGCGCTCATTTTGGCAACCCGAGTCCTATGCCACTGTGACTTCTATAGAAATGCTGGCTGCGATTGTTTTACAAGGACTACTGTCCGGATATCAACTCTGGTCAGAGGAAGGAATGAATAGTTTGCTACCACGATATCTAGCGCTATTCAATTATCAAGGAAGCCAGGTCATGGTAGAAGGAAATCCAGGCATCATAACAGGGGTAACCCCTAGGGGCGAACTGCGAGTGCATCTACACGATACTCCGACCCCAAAAGAAATTTTGCTCAAGCCCGGTACAATCAGTCTTGGCTATCGTAGTTGTTGAGAACTCTTACGGTTAAGGGTCAAATGTTAAGCATCAACTAATCAACAAAACAGGAATTATGGCGTTGCTTAATAATGGAATGATTTTAATAGTTTTGTGGAATGGGCATCTTGCCCGTTCCTGACGGTGCGCACCTATAGCGAATTTAATTCGCCAACGGTCGCACCTGTGGCATGGGCATCTTGCCGTGGCATGGGCATCTTGCCGTGGCATGGGCATCTTGCCGTGGCATGGGCATCTTGCCCGTTACAGTTTCCGGGCGGGCAGGATGCCCACTCTACTCCTATTCATTCCAAGACTGACGCAACGCCGGAATTATGGCTGATGGCTGAGCCGAGCGAGTATAACTGTGTAGTAATTATTTAGTGAGTCGTAAATGACCAAAGAAAACTCCCCTGGTAGCACCCTGTATAGCATTTTCTACCGATGCCCAAAACTCATCCATGGACTGAGTGTGATGAGTAGTATTGGTGTCCTCAGCAGCGGTATGGTTGTGGCCAAAACTCAGTCACCCATAGAAGCTGTATCAGTCAACACCACTACCAAATCTATAACGGAAGCAGCATTTGATCCAACTCTTATTGCTGCTTTGCCTAAACCTACACCCCCAAGCTCCTTTGCTGTGCCAGCTGTGCCAGTGGCCAAACCAGCCCCAGCAAAAGCTGCTTCAAAACCAGTAGCAGCAACCAAGGTCACTAAACCCATTGCCCCACGAGCACCAAAAGTTGCCCGGAAATCAGTAGCTCCCTCGGTGCCTATCCAGGTTAAGAAACCGATTGCTCCACCAGCTAGGAAATCTGTCCGGACAAAAGCGATCGCAGTCAAACGAGTACAGCGTAGAACCCAATTCTCTGTACCAGCTAAAGCCACTGTCGCCAAGCCACCGAAAGTCAAGCTCAATCCAGTAGCATTACAGCCTAGAGTTCCAAAAACCGCTGCTAAAAATAGCTATATTGACCGCACAAACTACAATGTTGGTGCCACTAAACGGTACACTCGCCCCTCGGCAGTTGTTTTAACTGAACGGTCAAGGGGTTGTCGGACTGTAGCCAGAAATGGGCAACTCAGGGGGAATTGTGGTGTTGCCCCGAGGCGTCAACCAATTGCTATCTCTGGAAGTAGACGGAACCGTAGAGTAACTCAATTACCCAGACCACGAGTAATTAGTACTCAAACTGCTAGATATAATCCGGTTCGACCAGTCAGATATAATTCATATAATTCAGTTCAACCGGTCAGATTTAATCGAGTCAAACCTGCCAAGAGTCGTCCAGCTAAATGGGTTCCTCGTGGGATTAGCGTTGCTCGGCGGAATCGGTCTGTCAGGAAACTTCCTACAGCCTTAGCCTACTACAATCTCACCCAACGACCCTTAGGACTGGCCAATTTCAGGCAATCCAGCTTTGTGTTCCCCGTAACGATTCCTTCTGCCATTAGCTCCCTATTCGGCTGGCGGACTCATCCGATTTCCGGTAATCGCCGTTTCCACGCTGGTACAGATATAGCAGCACCCCTAGGTACTCCAGTTGTTGCTGCCGCTGATGGTGAAGTAGTAACAGCTGACTTCTTAGGTGGCTACGGTTTGACCGTTATGGTGCGCCATGAGGAAGGTACCCAAGAAAGCCGCTACGCTCACCTATCAGAAATCTTTGTCCAACCTGGGGAATGGGTACAAAAAGGAACTGTAATTGGGCGGGTTGGCAGCACCGGTAATTCTACTGGTCCCCACCTACACTTTGAATGGCGGCATGCCACTCCCCAAGGCTGGGTAGCAGTGGATGCTGGCTCCCATTTGAAGTATTCTTTAGGTCAACTAGTCCAAGCCCTACAGGTAGCCCAAAATACCTCCTTTTCCCTACGAGGATTTTAGGCTGGTGATCGGGTG
>NZ_JAAHGN010000457.1:0-5759 GCF_010672485.1 Moorena sp. SIO2C4
TGGCGAGGTTCCCTCGCCAAGGTAACGCGCACGACAAGAAAGGCGTGAAATTAAACATGAAGTAAATCCACAGGTGCGACCCGTGGCGAATTTAATTCGCCACGGGTCGCACCTTTTTCAGCTTTTATCAATGTCCTAACCTTAATGGGTAGTGTTATAGCGCTACGCTTAGCGTGAGAAGTTAGAAGTCAGAAGTCAAAGGTGCGCTTTCCGTAGGCGAATTAAATTCGCCACGGGTCGCACCTAAAAGTAAGCGATTACTTACGTTTCGGAGTTTAGGAATGTCCTAATCTGAATGGGTAGTGCTATATATAGGAGTCTGTTGACAGGCTTAAAGCCAATTTAAAACAGGTTAAATATTGATTAGACCTCAAAAGTAGTTTTCTGATAGTGTTTGCCTCAATTATTGTCCACTGTTTCGGTGATCCGCTGTTCCCTCCCGACAACTGCCGCGAAGTCTATTATGTTGATCAAATGTTGACCAGCTGATCTGGCAACATCAGTAATAATAAAGCCCCAACTTCCAATAAACAAAGAAGACCCACTATCCCAGCTAACGGTTTTCCTCCCAAACCCGTTATCCAAATTGGTCCAATGCCTGTGTAAGCAATTAACTCAGCTGAGTCCAAACAAGTTAAACCCCAAATCCAACCAGCATGTAGTCCCCATGCTAAACCCAGACTGCCTCCATCCACCCAACGGGCTAGGACTAATACCATTCCCATTAGCCATAATCCTGGTAACTGAGGGATAGTATCTTTTTGTTCCCAAACTAGGTGTAACAGGGCAAAAATCCCACTAGAGATGGCTGCTCCTACCCAGATAGAATAATCCTGCTGTAGTTGATTCACTAAGAAGCCACGAAAGACTAACTCTTCTGTAAGCCCAATCCACAGCCCTAATAACATCACTGGCAGTAATATCGGTCCCAAACGCTGCCAATTTTCATAATTCCACCTCACCCAGCCTAGTAATAATTGCCCAGTAAATACTATGATTAAGCTGAGAATACCTACTCCTAGTCCCAATCCTAGAGACCCTAAAACGCTTAATTTCCAATCCAATCCGTAATCGGAGAAAGGCACCCCCTCTAGTTGAGAAGCTCCCCATAAAATTAGGGGAGCAATCAGGTAAAGTGCTGCCAGTAGTGGTAACTTTTGGTCTGGTGCTAAAGGCTGATTTGGACGCCACTTTAAAACCATAGCTATAGGGAAAGCTAGGGGAAGCCAAAAAACTGCCCAAGCTAGGAAAAAAGTTCCTACCTTCAAAAGAGTAGTTGACGTCATTAATGACACAAACGACCCATTAGTTGCCTGATCAAGAATAGCCATTGGCGAGATTGGCAAATTACTATCAAATTACTATAAGGTCTCAACTACACTATCATAAGCGGCTGCTTTTTTCCTATGCCAAGTTCCCTAAGGACAGAGCACATCGGGCTGGTTAGTAATAGCCTGCTTTACCGACTCCTCAGGTAGTAGAAAGAAGATTTTTGTTTCTACTGTCTTCTTATGGGGCATCCTCCACTATCGAAGGGTAGACATATGATTCTTCAAGGTGATCAGCTTTTCAGCAGATCAACCAGTCCACTTGCTTAAAAAATTGACATTTTCCAAGTAGATGTGGGTCTGTCCTTTTTCCCTCATAGTGAGCTTAGCCCAAGCTTTTTCAGGTTTTTTACCTGCGGTTTGCTTGTGCCTTATGGTACCGATTCAATTATTTTGAGACTCCCCGCTCGCTAATAGATGGGGATTCTTGGCTCAACGATTCGGCTTGCTATGATTGGTTTTAACCAAGCACAGTAGAGGCCAAATCTCCCCGGAGACGAAACCTTAGAGAGGGTCGCCTTTATCGTCGGCAGGTTATGCAGAAAAGGGTTAAATCTTTTTTAATAAGGCGACCCTCTCTAACGGTAACTTCAAACCCAGGGTTTGGATTTAAGATCCAGGTTGTGGTGTGCCCCACCCTACCTTTTTAGAATGGGAGACAATCAACTTTAATACAATATCTACCTTATTCGTTTCATAGACTTCCAGATCCTTAGACGAAACCGAGGTGCACGTATCATTACTTTGAACAGGTTTTTACGTTGTCTATTTATATTCAGGCAAGTTGGTTGTCTCACTTCCTATTATATAGGACAGCGCTAGTTTAGGGATTACCGACAACAGAATAAAAAAATATCCATTGACGAATTTATTCGTCAATTTCTGTTTTATCCCCCGGATAAATCACGGGGGCTTTACCCATCACGTCGGTAACAGATTCTTAAAAGCTCACGTGCCCAAAAAATATTCACGGCGAGGCAACGCTAGCCCCACATGGTCGTTTTTCATCCCCGCTCGCTGAGAGACGGGGGTTTCAAACTCGCAGGATTTTCTGTAAGAAGGATTACTTCAAAGCGGTGCCACCCCGAGCTTTTTCAAAGCGGTGCCACCCCGCACTTTTTCAAAGCGCTAGGTAACGCGCACCAAGAGAGCGCTAGGGAACACGCACTAAGAGGTGGCTTTCTTTGCTTTTTGAGTAGATACCTCTTCAGATTCAAAATCGTTATCCACCTGCTTGAGATGGATATGTTTGTAGCCTAGTTTAATTTCAAATTCATCACCAGGCTCTAATCCCATGGCATGAGTGTAGGTTGAACCAATAACAATTTGACCATTCTTATGGACACTCACACGATAAGTCGGTTCACGCCCCCGACCATCTTTTGTGCCTTCTGGATCCAGGGGAACACCCTTGGCTCCTAAAACCGCATCATAAAAATCTGTTAAATTAACGCGGGTCTGGTCTGTTTTAGTTATAGTGTAATAGCCGCAACGCTTGGCTGTCTCTCGGCGAGGCAAGTGTGATAGCTCTTTTACTTTTTGAAGTAATGCTTTACCAGTTAGGGGAGTACTTGAAATCTCTGGCATAATCTCACGAGATATCCTTTAAACTTCAGAGTGGTCAAGATCATTAATCGCCAAACTTTGGCTCTATTAAAAATATATCGTTAAATCTATCTCAGTTGACAAGATATTTTGGATCATTTGTTTAAATCTTTACGTATTTCAATAATAACAGATCAGACAATCCCTGCCTAAGCCTTTAGGGGCAGTAACATGATAACTATGGAAATAATCCAGGAAACATACCAAAAGGAAAGCACTCTTACACCAGAAGTCAACTAGCGAGCGGTATTGCTTCGGGAGGGACTACTCAAACAAGTATGGCCTAATTATCAAGAGGAACTACTCACCGGAATAGGAGTCCTGTTGACCCTAGCCCTTAACCTTACCGATTATCCTTGTATATGTTGGAATATTCAAGAGCTTAGTTTTATGCAAGTTGATTTCAAAATCATTCGACAGACTCAAAACACTGCCCCACTACTCCAGACTTATAAGCTGGATGTCGAGAAAGGAAACACGATTCTCGAATGCTTGAATCGTATTAAGTGGGAACAAGATGGTACTTTAGCTTTTCGCAAAAATTGTCGCAACACGATTTGTGGTAGCTGTGGCATACGAATTAATGGTCGGTCGGCTTTGGCCTGTAAGGAAAATGTGGGCAATGAATTGGGGAACCAACAGCTGCCAGATGAATCTAAAATTCCGGAGATTACTATAGCACCTCTGGGGAATATGCCAGTAATCAAGGATTTAGTCGTTGAGATGAGCAGCTTCTGGGATAACTTAGAAGCTGTTGATCCCTACGTCAGCACTGCTGCTAGGAAGATTCCCGAACGGGAATTTTTACAGAGTCCTGAAGAGCGATCGCATTTGGCTCAGGCAGGTAATTGTATCATGTGTGGTGCCTGTTATTCTGAGTGTAATGCCAAAGAAGTTAATCGAGATTTTGTCGGTCCTCATGCCTTGGCTAAAGCACAGCGTCTGGTGGTAGATTCCCGTGATAATACCACGGAAAATCGTTTGGAGAAATATAACGAAGGAACAAAAGGAGTCTGGGGTTGTACCCGCTGTATGATGTGTAATGCCGTTTGCCCGATGGGTGTGGCTCCTATGGATCAAATCGGTAAGATTAAACAGGATATTCTTGAAGGTATTGATGACCAAGATAGTCGTCCAATCCGCCACCGCAAAGTCCTAATTGATTTAGTGAAAGAGGGAGGTTGGATTGATGAGCGTAAGTTTGGCTTGCAGGTGGTTGGTAACTCATTTCGAGATATCCAAGGTTTGGCGAGCCTAGGACCACTGGGATTACGAATGCTAGTTCGAGGTAAGTTTCCCTTGAGCTTTTCTCCATCAGCAGGGACATCACAAGTGCGATCGCTAATTGAATCGGTAAAAAATTTGGAGTCTGAAGGATCTGAGCAGCCATGAGTTCTGAAACACCCAATTCTAGTGAATCATCTGAGGAGTCTTTTAACCAACCTGAACCAGCTTTTGGTTGGACTCCCTATGCTGAGCAAATCAACGGCAGGTTTGCGATGGTTGCCTTAGTTTGTATCCTGTTACTGGAATTGCTCACTGGTCAAGGTTTGTTGACTTGGCTGGGTCTACTCTAAGGAATTTCCAACCACTATATAATGATCGGGAGCTTGAGATTTCTTTGCTCTTACCATCACGGTTGTTGAGGGTTGAGGGTTGACGGTTATAGCACTACCCATTAAGGTGTTTGACATTGATACAAGCAGCAAAAGGTGCGACCCGTGGCTAATTTAATTCGCCAAGGTCAAGCGCACCTACGCTGTTGTAGTCAACTTTTAGGTGCGACTCGTGGCTAATTTAATAATTAGATGCAGGAATGAAGTTACCGTATTCAGAGGGTCGCCTTTATGGGTTACTGGCTATACGTAAAAGGGTTAAAACTTTTGTAATAAGGGGACCCTCTTCAAGGTTTCGTCTCCGGAAAGCGCACCTTTGCCTATTGTCCGCCCCCCTTATTAAGGTCTATCCATTAGGCAAAAGTAGTCGAAACAGTGATAGAGACGTTTGATGTAGAAGCAAGTTGTGAACCTTCAAGCAAATGGTAGAAGGTAGAAAGCCCTCGCCAGAGAGTTTTCAAGCCAGGTTCGCCATCTCCAGTACGAGCCAAAAATCCACCCAAGCGTGCAATCCCGCGTCAGAGCAAAACGCAAGAGTAGGAGGTTTTTTCGAGGGGTTTTTGGATTGAAATTGAAGTCGCTTGAGCTTCCATTCCGGTGGAGAGAAAACAACTTGGCAAGAAGCATCGGGATTAAGTCGAGCTTGATAAGTTAACCACATTAATCGCCAAGCAACAATATTATAAGTAGCCAGTGCTTTGAGTAAACGCTCTCGGGTTTGAAGTTGAAGTTTTTCGCGCGCGTCAGCCACTTTTGAGCGGTTTTGTGAAAGGGTTCGATCAGCCACCGATAGCTATACCACTGCACCCATTGCCAAGCTTGAGTAAAGTTGTCAATGGGTAGAGTGGTGAGCAATAACCAACGAATGGGTGGACTACCATCAGCAGGTTTCTCAGTTTCTTCTACGAGTAGTACATTGATTTCCACTGGCTGGAGATTGTGGGGTTTGGGGTGATGTTGAGGCACTTCCAGAGTGACTCTCATCCCTCGGATTTGTAATAGTGCGCGGGCGAGCTGGACGTTTGGGATTACGCTCTAAGTTGATGGTCATTTTACCTAAGATTGGCCTTTGTTCAATCGTCGGCAAAAGATATCCCATCTCCTCTTTCACCCTGGGGTTATACTGCTCTCGAAGAATCAGTAATTCGCGCTTTGGCAGAGCGCTTTTGGGCGAACAACTCAAAGATATCGGCCTCGCGATCAGCAACAT
>NZ_JAAHGN010000458.1:0-5744 GCF_010672485.1 Moorena sp. SIO2C4
TGCCTCCCCAAGACCGCGCTGCCTCCCCAAGACCGCGCTGCATCGCTCCTAAACTCCGAAACGTAAGTCATAGCTTACTTTTAGGTGCGACCCGTGGCGAATTTAATTCGCCTACGGAAAGCGCACCTTTGACTTCTGACTTCTAACTTCTGACGCTAAGCGTAGCGCTATATCAGGGAGTGGGGAATCCTCAAGAGTACCCCCAAGGGTACTTTTATAGCCCCTCAGAGAGATAAAACTGGATTTGTGAAGAGATTGCTTGTATCTATACTCACGAAACCTTGGAGAACTTCTATGATTAGGTGCATCAAACAACCCACTTCCTCAGTGCTCAAGGTGTTTTTACTGGGCTGCTCATTGCTACTGCTGCCCTGTAGTCCTGCCTTAGCTCAAGGGTGTACTCAAGCAGAGATTAAGACTAATATCGCCAAATTCGACGATATAGACAATACAACCGCTAAACAAGCAATAGTCCAATGTGGTTCAAAATCTGTCTATTTACTGATTGAAGCCCTGAAGACAGATAAATCTGCTGCAGTTCGGGAGGGAGCTGCTGTTGCTCTGTGGAGTATGGGAGAGGAAGCGTATCAAGCTGTCCCTGGGTTGATTAAAGCCCTAAGGAACGATGACTCGGCGACAGTTCGTTCCAAAGCTGCTTCTGCTCTGGGATTGATGGGAGAAGCATCTTATGAAGCTATCCCTGATCTGATTGATGCACTTAAGGATAAATCTGCTGAAGTTCGTGCCAATGGTGCTTATGCTCTAGGCAACTTAGGCAAGAAAGCCAATAAGGCTGTACCTCACCTAATTGAAGCCTTGAGGAATGATAAATCTGCTGAGGTTCGTGCTAACGCTGCTTATGCCCTAGGGAATAAAAAAGAGGCAGCCAAGTCAGCTGTACCTTACCTGATTGAAGCCCTAAAGGATGAAACATCCTTGTTGGTTCGCATAACTAGCGTCAATGCCCTAGAGCAGATTGCCGAGAAAACCAAAGATGTTGCTCCCCAGCTGATTGAGCGACTCAGGAAGGATAAATCTATCCTGATCCGGATTCGCGCTACCGAGGTACTAGGGGAAATTGGAGAGCCAGCTAAGGATGCTTTGCCTCTATTAATTGAGTTGCTTAAGGATAGCTCAGTCTATGTTCGTTATTATGCTGCCTCTGCTTTAGGAAAGATGGGAACGGAAGGGATTCAGGCTGTGCCTAACCTAATAGAAGTCTTGTTGACAGATGAATCGATCGATGTTCACGATTCCGCCGCCTCTGCCCTTGTCGAAATTGCTTCTAAGCTTGGTAAACAGAAGAAGCAGCTCACCAAAGTGCAATTGGAACAATCGATACTGGAATTTGAAACAGTTATCCAAAGGCTAGAGCAAGACACGGAGAAAATTTTCCAGGATAGATGGATAGAAAGCGTTCGTGGTGGTCTTTATGATCTCCAGGAAGAACAGGACTCTCGTAGTTATCAGAAAATTTTTAGGGAAGGGGTGATTATCTGGCTAACTCATATGCTATTTTGGTTGGGACTGATACTGCTTTATCCCAAATCCCCCCAAGTCCAAGCTATCTTCTTTTGGAATCCCTGGGTGCGGAAGTTTTTTGGACTGGGGTATGTGGGCATAGCCCTAACTTGGATTCCCTTTCTACGCTCCAAGTTATTTGCGCCCTTCCAGGAATCCTTGCTGTCAGATGCGGATTTAGAAAACTTTGATGAGCAAGCTTACTTTCCTAACTTGGAAGTCGAGCGGAAGGGAAAAAATATAACCCAACCCATTCAAGAAGCAATACCAGATCTGGAATTACCCATTGTCCTGGAAGGAGAATCAGGATTAGGGAAATCCATGTTTCTACGCCACTTAGTGAAATCATCTAAGCGAATCATCGTCTATTTACCTGCAGAGAAATGCGCTAATGGCGTGATCGAAGCGATTCAAGCAAAACTTCATGGATTCGCCCAAGACTCTGGTTTCTTGCGAGACCTGATTTACAGTGATGCCATTGATATCTGTATTGATGGACTCAATGAAGTCACTCCAGACACACGAGCCTTGATTACCAGTTTTGTGGAAAGTTACTTCAAGGGCAATATTATCATAGGGACCCAATCCATGGAGTGGCAGACCCCCTCTTGCGCTACGACCTATGTACTGCAACCATTGAAACCTAAGCAGATTGAGAAATTTTTACTATCGCGCTATAAAATTATGCCCCCAGATGCTCCCATCTCGGGTATAAAGTACAAACAAGCCTGCGAAAAGTATATTGACACCGTTTTACCTCAGTACCAATCAGAAGAAGAACAGAGAACTGTGCGTCGGATGCTGTCCAACCCGATGGACCTGACCATAGTGGCTCAGATGATAGCCCATGGGCAGAAACCAGACTTGCTGAATTTGCAGCAACAGCAGTATCAATATATGGCTCAGGAGTATGAACAACTCTATCTCAGACAATTTCCCCTAGAGGCATTTGCTGAGACAGTTTACCAGATGCGCTTGCAAGATGAGGTAGCGATACCAGCTGACAAATGGTTTGAAGAACTGATTTGCATGGAACGCCACAAAATGGTATTTTGCCGTCTATTTGTTGACCATGCAGGCAATGATCGAAAAGAATGGTATTTCCGCCACGACAAAATCCAGGACTTTTTCATCGTGCAGACGTTCCTAGGTGAAGGAAATGATTTGCCAAACAAGCAGATCAGTGACCCTAGGTTTCGCGGCGTGTACTTCCTCTTGGCAACCTTACTGCCTTGGGATGCTGCTTGGCGCTTGCGGGAAACCTTAATTCAATACGCAGCGAATACTAAAGACCATACAGTTAGTGATAACTTTGTTCAACTGTTGTTGTCCCGACAAGCAGCATGAAGGCTTGAAGGTTGAAGGTTGTTGGTCAGAATGCAGAATGAAGAATGAAGAATGAAGAATGAAGAATGAAGAATGAAGAATGAAGAATGAAGAATGTAGAATGTAGAATGTAGAAGGCAGAAGGCAGAATGTAGAATTCTCAATTCTCAATTCTAAATTCTCAATTCTCAATTCTAAATTCTCAATTCTCAATTCTAAATTCTCAATTCTAAATTCTCAATTCTAAATTCTCAATTCTCAATTCTCAATTCTCAATTCTCAATTCTGCATTCTAAATTCTAAATTCTAAGAAGCCTGAAGGTTAAGGGTCAACAGCGACTAGAATTTCCAGGCTAGTGGCACTACTGCTTGACTGGACCTATGCTGCTGATAAAAGCCGAGTACTCTCTGGACATAGTCAGCAGTTGCGCCACTGTTGCAGCCAGAGGGTTTTCCTGTCATCCACCAACAGGCGGTACGGCGAACAGCAATCATTTCATTGTTGCCACTATCTGTCAATTCAATATCCAGTTCCCGTCTGATGATACAAGCCACCACACTGCGTGCTGTGGTCGGGTCCGCTTCAAATTGTGCAGGTGTCATTGCCTGTCCTGCACATTGGGATGTCCAGCTAGGGATAATCCCCGGTAAAACTTGCCAGTCACTGTACATGCCATCATTCGGGCGATTGGGTGGTGCCGAAAGCCGCAGTGCTTCTACAAGAGCGTTGACTTGCGGATCAAGAGGGTTGACTTGCGGATCAAGAGTGTTGACTTGCTGATCCTCTACTTGTGCGAATACTGGTGTTGACCTATGGGGCTGCTGATAAAAGCCGAGTACTCTCTGGACATAGTCAGCAGTTGCGCCACTGTTGCAGCCAGAGGGTTTTCCTGTCATCCACCAACAGGCGGTACGGCGAACAGCAATCATTTCATTGTTGCCACTATCTCTAAATTCAATCTCTAGTTCCCGTCTGATGATACAAGCCACCACACTACGTGCTGTGGTCGGGTCGGCTTCAAATTGTGCAGGTGTCATTGCCTGTCCTGCACATTGAGATGTCCAGCTAGGGATAATGGCAGGTTTTACTTGCCAGTCGCTGTACATGCCATCATTCCGGCGATTGGGTGGTGCCGAAAGCCGCAGTGCTTCTACAAGATCGTTGACTTGCTCATCCTCCACTTGTGCTGATACTGGTATTGCCCATAACCCCACACTCACTATTATTCCGGTCAAGACCAGATTTTGAAATTTATTGATTACTTTCATTGATCATTTTCAGATTTATTTTATATCTAAAATTAACTGAACTAGGAATGCCACCGGTCTCGACAGTGATCAGGGAATGATGAAGATGAATGATTAATAATGAATTACCCCATGCTAGGTGTTAGGGGCTTGTACTCGAAAAACGATTAATGCAAAACTATGTGCTGATAGCGTTTTTATATGAGTTGTAAACACAGGTATGGCAGTAATTTGCTTGCCTACAATAGGCAAAAGGCAATAGGATAAAGAGATCCAGAGTTTTATTTAAAAATCAAAAAACACCTCTTAGTTTTACATCTCATTTGGAAACGCTATATTATGTGCCGATACATCATTGATCATTCCTAAGACATACTTCCTTGGACTTAAGGAATTTTTGAGAATAATTGGATAATGATGGGGACTGTGAACAATAGAGCGATATCTAAAATCGTGATGGCTGCGAAGCGAATTTTTTGAGTATTCATGATGCACCGTTTCCTTGAGTATTAACAGCTGACCTAAGAATGCTAGCGGTAACTTATATCCATTTCATCGGTTTAGATCACGCAAGACTGTGATTTAGGACAACGCATCTATGTGATCTTGATCAATAATTTTACCCAAAATCCTCTAAACCGTCATTTATAAAGTAAAGGATTAAATGGCTGTAGGGCGCTTGATAGCTACACTATTGGTAAGTTTTGACTAGTGACAAAACTAAAATTAGCCCCAAAAGCACTAGATTAAATAAGTGCGTTACGATTTATTAACGCACCCCAAAAAAAATTAATATTTATTTTATAAATAAGCTCTAAATTGCTGATTTTTGATTAGGTTTTGTTGAGGTTTGTTTGTTAACAGTACTATGCAGTAAACTGTCAATAATTAACCGATTATATCAAGTCCAGTGAATCACTTCCAACATAATCCCTGGATAGTTGGTGATGGAGAATCGTTAACTACCAATTACCAACTACCAAGGTAAGCTATCAGCTTATGCGCTACGCGCACGCTGCGCGAACAGCTATCAGCTATCAGCTTATGCCCACGCTACTTGAGGTACTTTTTAATAAAACAGGTAAGCATTGGTTTAATCTATGTTACGTCTGCTGACACTTGACCGCTGACGGCTGAATGCTGAGAGCTGAATGCTTACTTACCAACTACCAACTATCAATTACCAACTGCAAGTAATAATTAGTGAAGGGGACAATATTACCTGTTTATTGGCTTACCATTTCAAAAAAGCGGCTTCTACCCCTTGTTCTCGCCGAATCTTACTGTCCTTCTCAAACCAATCGATGATCTGCTGATGGGTCAACTCTTCCATGGGCACCCCAGTATCTTGTGAAATATGCTTCAACAGTCTGAGGGAGGAAATAGTTAAACGAGTTAAAAATTTCTCTGGGGAAGAGAGCAATGCTTGGTCTACATCAGCGGATTCTTCCGGAGTTAAGAATTGGATTGAGGATTGCTGGGAATCAGCCATAAGGGTTTTCAAGGTTTACTATATAACTTTTAAGCTATCAGCTATCAGCTATCAGCTATCAGCTATCAGCTATCAGCTATCAGCTATCAGCTATCAGCTATCAGCTATCAGCTATCAGCTATCAGCTATCAGCTATCAGCTATCAGCTATCAGCTAT
>NZ_JAAHGN010000459.1:0-5737 GCF_010672485.1 Moorena sp. SIO2C4
TCAAAAACAACACGCCCCAGCTAGTACAAAAGCGAAACAAGCCCAAGCTGCAGCGGTAAGTCCAGCCAAGGAAATAGAAAGCAAGCTCAGGCCAATCAAGTGGGTGAGATGGCACAAGCTCCCACTCCTGGTTTTGATGCTGCTGCTTTCAAGGCTAAATTAATGGAGCGCATCCAGTCAGCAGCTCCGGAAACTCTTGAACAAGCGGATGAGTTTAAGGATAGTAACAAACTGGCTTCTGTCAAGAGCCAGATGCAAAATACCGTTAAGCAAGAGCAAACTGCATCTCAAGCACCCTTAGAACAGAAGGCGAAACAAGCACCGGATACCAGCAGTATTAAACCGAAATCAGTAACTCCCCTAGCTGCCAATGAAGCGGGAGCAGTAACCAAAAATATTGGTGCTGACAAAGCTATTCCTAAAGCCAAGGGACAAGGTGAAGTGGAGGCACCGCTACAAGAAAGTAGCCAAAAACTTGACCAACAGATGGCTGAGGCTGATGTTACTTCGGAACAGTTAGCTAAATCCAATGAACCCCAATTCCAAACAGCTTTAGCAGCAAAACAAGAGGCTCAAACTAATGCCAGCCAAGCACCCCAAGCCTATCGTCAGTTTGAACAAGACCAGTTAACCCAAGCCCAAGGGGAAGCTGCAACCACAGCGGGGCAACAACTCCAAGGAATGCATGGCTCCCGGGCTCAGTTATTAGCTCAGGTTACCAATCAGCAAATTAAAACTAAGGGTAAGGATGAGCAAGAACGAGCTAAGGTTGCTGGGGATATTCAAAAGATTTACAACCAAACTAAAACTAAGGTTGAGGACATTCTCAATGGCTTAGATGGTAAGGTTAATCAAGAATTTGACGCTGGTGCCAATCAAGCCACCAAAGCCTTCGAGAACTACGTTGATGAAAAAATGAAGGCTTACAAAGATGAGCGTTATAGTGGCGATTTCGGTTGGTATCTTTGGGGTAAGGATAAATTACTAGGTTTACCATCAGAGGTTAATGCTTTTTATCAAGAAGGACGACAACTTTACCTGGCAAAAATGGATGTTGTCCTCAATAAAATCGTCAACATTATTGGTACTGCCTTAACCGATGCTAAAGCAGAAATTGCCAAGGGTAGGCAAGAAATTAAAGACTATGTAGCTAAATTACCCGAAAACCTGAAAACTGTAGGTCAACAAGCCGCTACGGATATTCAAAGTCAATTCGACCAGTTGGAACAAAGCGTTGACAGCAAACAAGATCAGCTAATTAATACTCTGGCCGAGAACTATAACGAAAAGCTGCAAGCTGTTAATGCCCGCATCGATGAGATGAAGGCTGCTAATCAGGGGTTAGTTGATCAAGCAGCCAATGCCATAACTGGAGTCATCGATACCATTAATAAACTCAAAGACATGTTGCTGAGTGTCTTGAGTAAAGCGTCTGATGTAATTGGTAACATTATTAAAGACCCCATCGGCTTCCTAGGCAATTTAATTAGTGGTATTAAACAAGGCTTTGAGAATTTTGTCGCTAATATTGGGCAACATCTACAAGCCGGTTTAATTGGCTGGTTAACTGGAACCCTGGGACCGATGGGTATTCAACTACCCGATGACATCTTTAGCTTACCGGGAATATTCAGCTTAGTAACCCAAGTCTTGAACTTGACATTTACCTATATTCGTGGTAAAGCAGTCAAGCTCTTTGGGGAACCAGTAGTAGCTGGCATGGAGAAAAGCGTGGAAATATTCCAGATATTACGCGATCGCGGACCCATGGGACTGTGGGAACATGTTAAGGAACAGTTCAACGACCTGAAACAAACAGTCATCGAAGAAATCAAGACCATGGTCGTTACCGAGGTGATCACCGCCGGGGTGAAGTGGGTTCTGAGCTTGTTGAATCCTGCATCAGCCTTTGTGAAAGCCGCCATGGCAATCTATGACATCATCATGTTCTTTGTTAATCGCGGTAGTCAGGTGCTGGAATTGGTAAATGCAGTTGTGGATGCCGTGAGTGCGATCGCATCTGGTGCAGTTGGTGGTGCAGCGAAGTTGGTAGAGAATGCTTTAGCCAAAGCTGTACCAGTGGTGATTGGGTTCTTGGCTTCGCTGTTGGGTATTGGTGGTTTGGCGAAGAAGGTTGAAAATATTATTGGTAAGATTCGTCAGCGGATTGACAAGGCGATTGATAAGGTGTTGTTGAAGGCGAAGGGGTTGTTTAAAGGGAAGAAGGGTAAGGGGAATAAGGATGGTAAGTTCACCGATAAAGATCGCAAGGCAGGTCTAGCAGCCTTTGAAAAAGAGGAGGAAAAATACTTAAAACAAAACACGATTTCTAAGGAAAATGCTCAGAAAGTAGCTAAGGCAGTTAAGCGGAAGCACGGTGTCTTTAAGTCCATCACAGTCATCGATGGTAAAGACAGTTGGGATTACCAATATGTCTTTAGAATGACTAAGGATACTAAATCTACTAAGGTCAAGCTAAAAAAACCTGAAGCTCTGGTAGAAGCCAAAAAAGATTCAAAACTCAAACAACCTACATTCCTCAAAACCATATTCTATGATGTAGTGACTGGAGTATCTGGAGTCTCAAGAGATACTGTCAAGAAAAACTGGGCTAAGTCTTACATTAAAGACGGTATATTGTTCGAAACAGAAATTTCTAATCCGAGAGATCCCAAGGCAAAATTCACCTTCCATGAACACTTGGCTGGTATAACTAGAGAGGCAACTAGAAGAGCAACTGCAACTCCATTTGAACGAAGCAAGAAGTATATTCCTGTAGCCAACGCATTTGGAATTGCCAAACCTAGTCTAACTGTAGCAAGTACAGAGGCCGACCTAAAAAACTACTATCAATGGCTTAGGAAAGAGATTATAAAGAAATACAAAGACGAACCATTCTCGAAATTTAAGTCAGATGTGTTCAATCATCCCACCGTAAAAATTAAAGACTTGAATCGATGGTCAGAGCAATTAGCAAGTGAATATCTACAGGCTCTAGATTTTGCTCCTCCTGGCACCTATACCTTCAATAAGACTGGTTCTATGAAGAAGAAGAGAACGTCAGATAGCTATAATGAAGCTTCGGCAACATTGATTGAACGCAAGACTCACAGAAGGGCTACAAGACCAAGTCCAGAGGAAATAGACCAGATGAAAGATTACAATATCATTCTCACAACATCTGTAGTTGGAAAAAGAAAAACGGTGGATGGCAAGGGAGTCATTGAAAAAATATTCACTCGTATTCAATATCAGTTCTTCAATGAAGGAATGAAGCCCTTATGGGAGAGTACACTTAGAGCCAAGATTCCTGGGAAATTCTCGATAGAAATACAATCTTAATAACTGTAGGCGAACGATGGAAATAATACTAAGATTAGATAGTATTGTAAGTAAAATACCTTCTGGGTCTCTGCTAAATGCAGAGGACTTGATCGCGGTCGTAAATCCACTAAGCAAGATGGACGTGATGCGATCCCATAAATATATGATGGAGGAAGGAACAGATCTACACTCAAAGTTTTATTCTTTCACTCAATTTCTCGATATTATCCAGGATGAGCAGTCTGAGACAACTTATTTACTTTCAAATAATTTGGACGATCCAGAATCAAATATTACCTACATAACCTTATCTCCAGATAAAGTCACAATTGTGATATCGATTAAATACAAAATCCCAGATTGTCGACCACCTTCACTAATTGAGCAATCGATTGCTTTTGTTACTGAGTGCCATGCCGAACTCAAGGACAAATATTGGTTTGGTCCCTTGCTAGGACTAGAGATTTACGATATCCCTTATCCCAATTTTCGTCCTCCCAGAGATATGTATCCTTGGGGTACTGCTAATGGTGTCGATTTTATCAGCGAAGAATACAATCTAGAGTCTCCACAAGGGAAAATGGACGAAGCTATTCAACTGATTACAGCTCCGTTCCCTGAAGGAGCGCTTAGGTTTAAGCAAAACGATCTAAATATCCTGCAATGGATTGACGATTTTAGCAGCCCTGAGGAGATTTCAAGAAAGTTGTCAGAGCGCTCGAAATGGTATGCGGAAAACATCGATCTCCCCATCCAGAGTGGCTATAACGAGTTAGGAGATAAGCTTGAGATTTCTTATGGATGGGAGAAGCATTCTATACTGACTTTCTACGAACCTTTAGGCCAGGTCGGCTACAGAATGACTCTTCCCTATGAAGACAATAGTTTAAGCGAAGAGACAGTCAATGAAATTACCTCGTGGATTGAGGATGGCTCTCTTCCAGACGCTACCCCTATCAGAACGCTTAATCTCATTGTTCCAGATCGACAATCAGCTTTGGCAATCTTAGATAGAGCTAAAGCGATGGGGGTTAACAAAGTTTTGTATCCCGATGACAATAGAAGGTTCTGGAATCCAAGTCCTCCAGGACAATGGCTATCAAATTAAACAAGTGCGATCGCATGATCTTGTAGGGTGCGCCCTTCGACAGCGTAACGCACCAAACCAATCGAATCGATAACGGTACGTTACGACGCAAAATAGCAAAATTTCCTTATATTGACCAAACAAGTGTCTGAAGCACCCTACTCATCACTATGGTTTCCCTTTGCTAGCGTAAGCATCTCACTCACTATTGAAGGATAAATTAAAATTGCTTATCTATAATCCTGTCGAGGAGGTAGTCATCCAATGGAAAAACTAGAAAAATACCGATTAATCATCCGCCAGCTATTAACTAATCATGCCACCTTAGAAGCAAATAATTCAGATTCAGAGCTTGAGTGTCAACTTATTTTTGACACAGAACATGACCATTATCAACTTTTAGATATCGGCTGGGATGGACTCAAACGAGTTTATAACTGTTTCATCCATTTAGATATTAAAGATGGCAAAGTTTGGATTCAGCGAAACATGACAGAAGCTGATTTGGCGCAAGATTTGGTAGACATGGGTATACCGAAAGCAGACATTATTTTCGGTTTACATCCCAGTTATAAACGTCCTTACACAGGCTACGGAGTGGCTTAGTAGTGGATTGACTTAACAATAAAATTAATTATAATAATGATGAGTAACCATTTTGACTTAGATAAAATAGGAAATATGTAAAATCTCTAGTAAATGCCAAAGAAAATCAGGGTTCTAAAACAAATGCTTCGCCAAGCCGGTTTTAGAGAAATACCAGGTAAAGGAAGCCATACAAACTGGATACATCCTCTTTATGCTGGGAAACTCACAGTTTCAGGTAAAGACGGAAACGATGCTAAGCCCTATCAAGAAAAGAATGTAAAAAAAGCTATTGATGAAGTAGAAGGTAACATTAATGATAAGCCAACTTAAATATCAAATGATAATTCAATGGTCAGAAGAAGATAATTGTTTTTTAGTTGGTTTCCCTGACTTCCCCGGACAAAAATGGCGGACTCATGGAGAAACTTATGAAGAAGCAGTTAAGAATGGAACTGAAGCCTTAGAATCTTTGGTAATAGCCTATCAAGAAACAGGTGAAACTCTTCCTGAACCAACTATTAGTAAGGCAGCGTAGTGCGAACGGGCCCCGCGTGACCTACGGTCAATCGCGTAGCGTAGCCCTTTGGCCTAATCGCTGATCTTGTAGGGTGCGCCCTTCGACAGGGTAACCCACCAAACCAAACACTATGCGATCGCATACCCAGTATGTTCACGAATCTCGGGGGGATGAAAAGCCAGAACAATCCTATCCTTCGGTACTCCTGTGGCAACCAATTC
>NZ_JAAHGN010000046.1:0-16568 GCF_010672485.1 Moorena sp. SIO2C4
CAACCCAAAACTTCAGCAATTTCTAACTGTGTTTTTCCACTATTCAACAACAGCAAAATTAAAATACGTTCTCTAATATTTCCATTTTCTTCTATTTTTAAGGCTTTTTGAAGTATTGTTTTTTGCTGTCAGATAATTTTTTGCTGGCATATTTCCTATTATTGGGTTATTTATTAATTTTTATTATACCAATTTAAATGCCGAACAGCTTACCCACGGACTAAGACGGTCTCGATAGGTCATAATAAAATTATCTCCTATGTTACTAGGGGTTAGAGCCAGCCCCGTGGTTTTTGAGGTTCAGGGGGCTGGTTTTTGACCTTATTAATTAAGGTCACTTTTATTATAGCATAAAAATAATATTTTAGGGTATTTTTTTGAAAATAAAATGTCAATTAAAAATTACTTAATTAGTACAAAATTATGGTGCGTTAATAACGCAACCTACGGGTAAATATAAAATCCTATAGCCGTGAATAAGTGCAAACAATACTGTAACTTCGAGTGTTTAATTGCTAAAATTTATGGTTATTCTGTACTTGTTATGCTAAATGAACAGTTTAGCAGAGGCAGCAGGGAGCAGGAATCAGGGAATAGTTAAAAGAGGCCGTCTTTATAAAATTTTGTTAGTTGAATAGTACCATTTTTATGCTACAGTAAGCTTTCCGATTTTTTTATTGCAACTTTAGCATAAAAGGTACTGAATAACATCATTTTTTTTATTCCTGAGCAGGAAAAATATAGTGTTTGCGTAGTGTGACCTACGGTTAATCTTTAGTAGACAAAACCTCTCAATTTTAGAAATGGCGAATGAAGGTTTTGGAAATTTAAAAAAAAGGAATAGAAGTTATTTTTTTTGTCTTACAGCTTTTTTAATTTGTTGTGCCAAGACCATAGTCATTATAGAATTGGCAAATCCACCAAAAAATGGTAAGTTGCTGAGCATGGCAAGAGATGCTAAAGATGGATCAATCTCCTGAGACAATATTCCTAAGATAGCATTCTCAGCTCGGCGAGTATACACACGAGAGGTAACGTTAGCATTTTTCATGTAGACATCTATATTACTTGAATAGTTATTAATAGAAATTAGCTCAATATATACCCGGTCTCGCGGATTCAATAGTTCAATAATTAAATCAAGTCGGGTTTCTTGAAGTAATAATTCTCGAACTTCTCCAAATCCAACTTCTGGAATAGTTTTGAAAGTATATCCTACAATCTTGGAATTGCTGTCTAAACGTATACTCACTGGTTGCTCCCTAATAGCTAGGTTACCAGAGTTAAAAACTTCCATATTGAATAAAAATACAGAATTTGCAGGTTCATCTGCGTATATAATTTTGAGTTCGTTACGAATTGTATCTGAGAAGGAAAGTAGTGAGGAAGAATCATTAATAATGCAATCTACTTGCTTAATCTTTTTTGTTTTCTGCCAGATAAATACAGATACGCATGCTGTAAATACTGATCCAGCAAGGGCACCTAAAGTAGCAGCAACTGTTGGATTATCGTACCAAGCCATATTTTTTGAATTTTCGGGTATTTACTAGCTAAATATTTATTATATTGCACCTGAGGGGGTGGCCAACAGCCTTAAAAGCCTTACTGGGTGTGGGGTTTGGGGTCACCGGGGTAGGGAAACATCAGGAGCTGGCTACTTTGGTAGAGACGGTTGAATCAGGTTGGGGACGGAGGTTTTTGCTGGGGTAACTCAAAATTCCCTTCTATTTTTACCAAACCCCACACCCCATACCCTGTCTACTTTTTAGCCTTGTTGTCACTTCCTCAGGCTTGGTATAGGACACTGCCTAGGTGAGCTCTGACTTGAGAAGAGGTAGTTTCTCGACTAACATCGTAGCCCTAAGGCTGACTTATACAATAGTATTGTAAATGCCCAAAATGGGAACTGGGCTAGACGGTGATCCCATAGCCATAGCCAAAATGCGATGCGCGCCCATTGAGGCGCTAGGCGATGCTCGGTACGAGCCGCTACGCGATCGCATTCTCAAACCCGAATCCTACCAAGCTCAGATCTGGCACCTGGCACATGCAACCTGTTGACTATACCACCCTGACCGCTGCTTGTTCTGAGCTGCGTGCTACCTGGGTACCAGGACGTACCGAACAAGTCTATCAACGCGATCGCTACACCATTGCTATCGCCCTACGCACCCTAAATGGTCGAGGTTGGCTCACCATTTGTTGGCACCCCCAAGCCGCCCGAATTTGCATAGGAGATCCACCCCCTCGGGTTCCCGACACCTTCACCTTTAGTGACCAACTGAGGCACCAGTTAGGTGGCTTCGCCCTAATTGCCATCGAAACCATTGCCCCTTGGGAGAGAGTCTTAGACCTGCAATTTGCCAAACGCCCTGGAGAACCCCCGACTTGGCATTTGTATGTAGAAATTATCGGCAAATACAGTAACCTAATCCTCACTGATGCTGACAATCTGATTATCACCACTGCTCATCAAGTCAGTAACCAGCAATCCAGCGTCCGTACTATTCAAACCGGTCAACCCTACGAACTCCCACCAGCCCTGACTGGCACCACCCCCAGTTTGACTGAACCCTACCAGAGCTGGCAAGAACGAGTAAGTTTGATACCAGGAGCAGTAGCACATCAGTTACTCAAAAGTTATCGAGGATTGAGTCCCACCCTCGCTCGCTCAATGGTACAAGCAGCTGGTTTAGACCCAAAGCAATCCACCCAAAACCTAGAAGAATCCGACTGGCAAAACCTATTTCAATGCTGGCAACAATGGTTAAAAACTTTATTAAACGTTAGCAAGTTCTCTACAGACAACCTTCAACCTGTTAACCTTCAACCAACCAACCTTCAACCTGCCAACCTTCAACCAACCAACCTTCAACCAACCAACCTTCAACCAACCAACCTTCAACCAACCAACCTTCAACCTGCTAACCTTCAACCTGCCAACCTTCAACCAACCAACCTTTTTCAGCCAGGCTGGACAAACCAAGGATATACGGTAATGGATTGGGGAATAGTTAAACCAGCTGAAAATATCCAAACCTTACTGAATTCCTACTACACCAACCAGCTCAATCAACACGAGTTTTCCCGGTTGCATAACCAACTGACTCAGAAGCTAAATAATAGCTTACGAAAACTAGGGCAAAAAGCCTCTAGCTTTAAGGAACGTTTACAGCAATCTGACCAAGCTGACCAATCCCGAGAAAAAGCTGACTTATTAATGGCATATCTCCAGGATTGGCAACCAGGGATGAAATCCATCACCCTACCGGACTTTGAAACCAACCAGCCAGTCAAGATTCCCTTAAATCCTGAGAAAAATGCTGTCCAAAATGCCCAAGCTCTCTACAAGCGACACCAAAAACTGAAACGAACTCGGGATGCGGTTGAGCCATTACTAAAAGAAGTACAAGATGAAATACAGTATTTAGAGCAAGTCGAGGCATCATTAACTCAGCTAAACACCTACAACACTCTAGACGACTTACAAACCCTACAGGAAATCCGCGAAGAGCTAATTGGGCAAGGATATTTAGAAGCTTCTGCTCAAAGAAGTCGTAATCTATCCGATGTCTCACAGCCCTATCGATATCAAACTCCCAGTGGTTTTGAATTATTGATTGGTCGCAACAATCGGCAAAATGACCAGCTGACATTTCGCACCGCTGGGGATTATGACCTCTGGTTTCATACCCAAGAGATTGCTGGGAGTCATGTACTACTGAGATTAGAGCCAGGAACAGTAGCTGATCCAGCAGATTTGCAATTTGCTGCTGATCTAGCCGCTTACAACAGCCGGGGGTGTCAGAGTGAACAGGTACCAGTTGTTTACACGAAACCCAAATATGTCTACAAGCCTAAAGGCGCTAAACCAGGCATGGCGATTTATAAGCACGAGCAAATCCTCTGGGGGCGTCCTGATCAAGGTCGTCATCACGTGATGGAATCTGCCTCAACCCAAAAAATGTAAACTTTAATTACAAAAAAGAACGTATTCTCTGTTACGATTAATTTAAAGCAGAAATTTTTAGGCTGTCGGTTTGGGAACGCGCAGCCTGGATTTTCCTCATGGAAAACGACGACGTATCTCTAATTAATTACGTGGATCATACCAGCTGTCTCCACAGCTGGTGATTTTTTTGATAAAATTTAAATAAAAATTAACAAATATACGGTGGAAAGAGGCAATACCGTTACCCAAAAACCAGGATGCTGTAGCAGGACTTTAGCTATTTGGTAAGCATATGCATTTGAAGTACCGTGGCCATAGGCCAATAGCTGATAGCTGAATGCTGATAGCTGAATGCTGATAGCTGAATGCTTACCCTAAAATCCCCTTTCCCCTTGGTCAATCAGTTGCAAACCAAAAACCTCAGCAAATTTACCACAGAGATCTAAGCGTACCTGTTCCACACTAAGATCTGGAATAAACTGAGCTAGACTACCCACCGGTTTATCCGCAATGCCGCAGGGAACGATATGATTAAAA
The DNA here is from genome assembly GCF_010672485.1 of Moorena sp. SIO2C4. Lineage (NCBI taxonomy): Bacteria > Bacillati > Cyanobacteriota > Cyanophyceae > Coleofasciculales > Coleofasciculaceae > Moorena > Moorena sp. SIO2C4. The sequence continues at coordinate 4,493 of NZ_JAAHGN010000046.1, forward strand.
CCTGCAAGGTCAGGACAGACATTCAAAGCAAAGCCATGCATGGTAATCCAGCGCTTCACCTTAATGCCAATGGCAGCAACTTTACATCCTTCTAGCCAGACACCAGTCATGCCAGCCACCCGCTCACCCTTTAGTCCATAGACAGCCAATACCTGAATCAAAACTTCCTCTAGCTGTCTGAGGTACCAGTGTAAATCTTGGCGATAGTACCGGAGATTGAGAATGGGGTAGCCTACCAGTTGTCCAGGACAGTGGTAGGTCACTTCACCACCACGCTCTATCCGATGCACGTCCCAGTTAACCTGATTGGGATCGAATTTGAGAAAGTCAAGACGAGATCCTTTTCCTAGGGTGTAAACCGGTGGATGCTCCAGCAACAGGAGAATATCATCCAAACTGGAATCTTGGAGCCGTTGACTAACTAGCGTACGCTGTTGCTCCCAAGCCACTGTGTAAGGGACTAAACCTTGATGACTAATTAAACATTTACGCACGATCCTCAATTATCTCATACTCTATGCCCTATTTTATCAATGTCAACGAATGCAAAGGAATTTGAAGAGAAATCAAAAGTTGATGTTGTCTAGAATACAAAGTGATAGGGTAAGAGTAAGAACCAATAGCAGATCTCCCCAACCTCCACTGCTATTGTCAAGCGCAAACGTTACGAGATGGAGTAGTCAGTATGAAGCTTGTTATCCAAGGTAAAAACATCGATATCACCGATGCAATTCGTGACTATGTACATCAAAAAATAGAAAAGGCGGTCAATCATTTTCAAAACATTACCAATCAGGTCGATATAAATCTATCGGTGGCTCGTAATCCTCGGATAAACCCTAAACAGACAGCTGAAGTAACCATTTATGCCAATAAGACAGTGATTCGTGCCCAAGAGGGTACTGAAAACTTGTATGCCAGCATTGATCTGGTCGCTGATAAGATTCATCGTCAACTGCGCAAATATAAGGAGAAGCTGCAATCTCAGAAAACCCGTAATCAGGCCAAGACACAGGTAATACTCGAAGAAGAATCGGTGCCAGTTGATCTGATTAGCGATCGCACTCCTGAGCTACCCGAAGAAGTGGTGCGCATGAAGTATTTTGCCATGCCGCCAATGACTGTAGAGGAAGCCTTGGAACAACTAGAGCTAGTAGACCACGATTTTTATATGTTCCGGAACATCAAAACCGGGGAGATTAATGTAATCTATGAACGCAATCATGGGGGATATGGAGTAATCCAACCCCGTAATGGCAATGGTAAAACCAACCACAGTAACGGTAAGGTACCTCAAAGCCTTAGTGCTGCCGCAGGATTCTTATAAAAACTCTGTGGAAGGTTAAAGGTTGAGCGTTGAGCGTTGAGCGTTGACCATTGACCGTTGACCGGAAATCGGGGAGTGTGAGGGGGTGAGCGCAAGCCCCTACGATTCATCCATGGGGTAAGCTCACCCCCTCACATAAACAACAATTCTTGTGGTACTGTAGGTAATAGGCTAAATAAGCAAGTGTCACAGGCATGATAGTCTACGAGTTCAAAGTTAAAGGAAAACTCAATCAATACCGAGCGATTGATGAGGCAATCCGGGCTGGTCAATTCGTTAGGAATTCATGCTTGCGTTACTGGATAGATAATCGAGGTTTAGGGAGGAAAGAGCTATATCGGTATAACACCGAACTTCGCGCTATGTATCCCTTTGTCAAAGATTTGAACTCCCACGCTTGTCAGACATCTGTAGAACGATGCTGGTCAGCCATTGTTAAGTTCTTTGAGAACTGTAAGAAAAATCTCCCCGGGAAAAAAGGATATCCTCGGTTCAAAAAACGTAGCCGCTCTGTTGAATACAAAACGTCCGGGTGGAAGTTACTAGACCCCAAGCACATTGAATTTACCGACAAAAAAGGGATTGGTAAACTTAAATTGATTGGGACGTGGGATTTGGCATTCTATCGAGTTAAACAGATTAAGCGAGTGAGACTGGTTAGACGAGCTGATGGTTATTATTGCCAATTCTGTATTCAAGTAGATGTCAACGTTGATGTTGAACCGACAAAGCACAACGTTGGTTTAGATGTCGGACTCAAAGAGTTCTACACAGATTCAGATGGCAATACTGAACCCAACCCACGATTCTACAGAAAAAGCGAGAAACGGATGAAGTTCTATCAACGTCGCGTTTCTCGAAAGAAAAAAGGCAGTGCTAACCGTAAGCGCGCCATTAATAAGCTAGGACGTGTACACCTCAAAATAAGTAGGCAACGTGAAGAACATGCTAAGAGAGTAGCGCGTTGCGTAGTCCTGTCTAACGACATGGTCGCCTACGAAGATTTGAGGATTAAGAACCTGGTGAAAAACCATTGTCTCGCCAAGTCTATTAATGATGCAGGTTGGTATCAATTCAGGAAGTGGTTAGAGTATTTTGGCAAAAAGTTGGGCAGAGTAACAGTTGTCGTTAACCCTGCCTACACAAGCCAAAATTGTTCAAGTTGTGGAACAACGGTCAAGAAATCACTATCAACTCGAACCCATGTTTGTCGATGTGGATGTGTTCTAGATCGCGACCAAAATGCCGCCATCAATATTCTGAATTCTGCTTTAAGTACGATGGGGCACATCGGAACTTGGATCGATAAAGATCCCAACGCTTCGGGAGACCTGAGCACTACTGGGACTGGAGAAATCCTGTCTCAGCAACTTGGGTCGCTGAACGAAGAATCCCCCGGTTTCTAACCGTGGGGAGTGTCAAGTTATAGTGTTTCCATGGAAATTGGAATTGTGAGAAGGAAAACCAGTGTTCATCCCCTGCTCTTAGCACAGGGTTGTTCAACTGGGTTTTGGGATAAGATTAAGAGGGAATTTTCTGGTAAGTACCTGGATAGAAATAAACAGGACTTACCCCAGCCACCTGGTTATTGACGGTAATTACACCGATTTAAACCTTTGATGTATTACCAGAAACCAGGGTTTAAGGGTCTTGGTGCGTAAGTCCTGATCAAGTTAACTGTGTTAAGACCTGTGTAATAGGTGTGTAAGACCTGTGAAGGCATTGAATCCCCTTCTATTGCCTGATCTGAAGTTTATTGTTCCCAAGTCTTAACAGTTAACTTGAATTTTGCTCTACTACTTACATCTGCCCTATCTCCCTTAACTGCCCTCGTTGCCTCGTAAGCATTCAGCCGTCAGCCGTCAGCCGTCAGCTTTTAGCTCACGCTACTTGAGGTGCCGTCAGCAGACTTAACTCAGCATTATTCGAATGCTTACCTCTTTTATTAAAAAGCACCTCAAGTAGCACCTCAAGTAGCGCATTAGCTGATAGCACCTCAAGTAGCACCTCAAGTAGCGCATTAGCTGATAGCTGAATACTTACCTTGCCTGACCTCACTCTTAACGTTGTGCCTTTTTTTTTCCATGGAATTTTTGACCATATTCCTATCAGGCTTAATCACTGTCGTTTCTGGGGTGGGTTTCATCCTCGACAAGGTGATCGAAAGCAATATCCGCTCCCAGCTTTCCCAGGTCGAGCAATTGCAAGTCCGAGTTAACAACACTCCCAATTACCAAATTTTGCCAGGCAAAGTAGACCAGGTTTTAATTGCTGGTAAGGGATTATGGCTGACGCCAGATATCCGGATTGGTGTCTTGGAATTAGAAACTGATCCGATTGACCTTGATATAGAGAAGGTCCGTAAAGGTGGTAAAGACTCACTAGCGAACTCTCTGAGGCAACCGCTACAAGCTGGAGTGCGTCTAGTTTTAACCGAGTCAGATATTAACCAAGCTCTAGAGTCGCCGGAAGTTATAGAAGTATTAAACGATTTGATCAATGCTGTGATCAGTCGTGGCAGTAGGCGTTATAAACTACTGAACTCACAAGTCAACTTCCTAGATAACAACCGTATTTATTTACAAGTGACATTGCAGCAAGGAGATAATCAACCCCTAGAGATTATATTAAACTCCGGTGTGGGCATCCTGACCGGGAAAAGCATACAGCTAATTGAACCCAAGTTGTCGGTTGATGGGAACCCACTCCCTCCTCAGATAATCAAGTTATTTGTTGGTAGTCTTAGCCAGCGCTTAAATCTGAGCAATATCGAAGATGAAGGCATCACAGCCCGTATCTTACAATTCCAGTTAAGTCCTAGTGAATTAGAATTAGCAGCATTTGTCCGGATCAAGGAATAAAGCGTGTTAAGTATGAAATATCAAAGATGAAGGATGAAATATCAAAAATTCAATTTGGTTTCGTGCCACTAGTCAGATCTGATCACAGTAAATCAAATTACAGTAAATCAACCTTTTGATTAATCAGTTATTATGCATGACCAACAAGACGATCGTGGTATTCCTCTCGGTGTGATTGCCAGTATTTCCATCCTAGTCTTAGCAGCAGCAGGTGGAGGTAGCTGGTGGGCATGGCGTTCACAGCAATCTTCGTCTGTGACAACAACTACACCCAAGTCATCTACACCCAAGTCATCTCAGACTATACAACCCACAACTGAAAAACCCTCAACTAAGGAAAAAATTCAGGTTTATTGGCTCAATGATGTTGATAACCAAATTGTTTTAAGTCCCAGTTCAATTCCCTTAAATAATAAGACCCTTAACAAAGGTGAGATCTTAGAGAGCGCATTCAACAGTTTATTGGCTGGGCCGACCAATGGCACATTTACGACCACTATTCCCCAAGGTACAAAACTACGGGGTGTTTCTCTCAAAAATGATGGTGTTCATGTAGACTTGTCCCAGGAATTTACCGTTGGTGGGGGCAGTAGCTCCATGAGCGGTCGTCTGGCGCAAATTGTTTATACAGCAAGCAGTCTAGACCCCAATACTCAAGTATGGATTGAGGTAGATGGGAAACAACTAGAGGTTTTAGGTGGAGAAGGCTTAATGCTTGATCAACCACTGACTCGCCAAGATGTCAATCAAAACTTCCCACTCTAGAGGTTTCCCAGCTTAGACTGCTTTGAGCAGTTGCTCACTAGCGTTGGATGAAAATTTTTCAACCGACGCTGCGGCAAATAAATATACGTTGGCAGACCTCTAATTCCCATGCCCAGCAAACCTATTTTCGCTTCTAGCAGCTATTATTAGCTTGACATCTGTGAAACCTATCTAAGGAGTAATGCTTAGTCAGGTTTAATCCGCATTAGTGCTTGACCATATTCTATTGGTTCTCCATTTGTCACCAAAATTTCCATTACTTGTCCAGTCACTTCTGCTTCAATTTCATTCATCAGCTTCATAGCTTCAATAATACAAACAGTTTGACCAGCACTAATGCGTTCCCCCACCTCCACAAAGGGGTCTTCATCAGGAGCAGGAGAGCGGTAAAATGTCCCGACCATGGGTGACTTAATTTCTTCCCACTTTTGATCTACCCCTGGTGGAGGTACTGGTGGGGTTGGTTCTGGTGTTGGGGCTACCTCTAGTACTGGGGTGGAAGTAGTGGGAGTGGAGCCGATGGGAACCGCTACGGAGCCTGTAGGGGCTTGATAAGTAGTGCTAGCTCCACCAGAATCACTGGTAGGGGTGATACTGACCCCTTTACGCACTGTGAGTTCAAAATCATCACTCTTGAGGGTCAGTTCTGTAATATCAGTTTCAGCAATAGCAGCTAACAGATCACGAAGTTGATTGATGTCTAATGCCACAATTTTTAAAAAAAGGTTAGGGTCTTGGGGCTAAAGGCTAAGGGTTAAGATTTTTTGGCATTATTTTGCCTTAGTAGTCAGCTGAGTCCATTATCTTGATTGCCATGATCTCATGATCTATTAAGAGCATCAAATCAGGGCATCAAAACAATTTACTCGCGACCTTGGTAAGAATCATTACGGGTATCGATTTTAATGCGCTCTCCTATGGAAATGAATAGAGGAACCATCACCTGAGCTCCTGTTGAAACAATGGCTGGTTTGGTACCACCAGTAGCGGTATCACCTTTAACACCAGGATCGGTATCGACTACTTCCAACACTACAGAATTGGGCAGTTCTACTTCTAGAATCTGGTCGTTCCAGGTGAGGATGTTCACTTCCATTTCTTCAGTGAGATACTTGGAGCGATCGCCAATCTGTGCTTCACTCAGACGAGTTTCCTCGAAGCTTTCCATATCCATGAAGACAAATTCTTCGCCATCTTTGTAGGTATGCTGCATGGGACGTTTTTCGAGGTTTGCCTGGGGTACTGTTTCCCCAGCCCGAAAGGTTTTCTCTACAACATTCCCTGTCTGGACATTTTTTAGTTTGGTGCGAACAAAGGCGGAACCTTTTCCAGGCTTGACGTGGAGAAATTCCACTACCCGCCATACGGATCCATCTAACTCAATGGAGACACCGGTGCGAAAGTCGTTACTAGAAATCATTAACCTGCTAACTCGGGCAGAACAATCGGCATCTTATTTTACCCTTGAGAGGTTGAAGGTTGAAAGTTGCACTTTGGAGGTTAACCTAAAGATTTGTCCCAAAGTGGTGCGGCAAGGGACTTGCCAAACTTAAACTAAACGATACTGTTGGCCAATCACCTCAAAGCTAGTGAAATCGATGGAGGGATAGGGACAGGGGGAGAGGGTGATAACCTGGCTAGCTCAGTGGTTTATTGGTGTGATGGGCGCGGGCCCCAGCTGAAAGGGCGTTGCTGAATCTTCGCGCTGAATAGCAGTAGAGTGGGCATCCTGCCCGCCCGAAAATAAGCATGAAACTGGCAAGATGCCAGTTCCACGCCTGATGCCCATTCCACAGGTGCGACCCAAGGGCGCGAGCAATCCCTCGCGCCCTAGGAGGCGCGCACCTACTATTAAAATCATTCCATTATTAAGCAACGCTGCTGAAAGACCCACGCTAATTGAGAAACGGTATCATAAACTTCCTTGACATGGGAAGATATGAGATGAAGTTTTGATACGTTGTGGATCAGCCTTGACCCCACTGGTGTAATGCTTGGGGTAATTATTGTTTATGAAACTTTTAAAGATTTCTTTGCCAGATTGGTGGAAACCCTTGACCAAGACTACCCTCTTGGGGCTGCTGTTAATGTCCCTTTCCTTAGGTCTGAGTGGAGCTTGGTGGAACTTTAAGTTTAACTTTGGTAATCAAGAACCTGCTCGTGAAAGTCGATTACCAGGGGGTAATGCCATTACTGATGGTAGAGCTTTGTTGCGCTATGCCCTACCGATAGATAATCAGCCAGTGCGGAAAATACAAGCCAGTTTGGAGGATATTTCTCAACAAATGCGGGGAAAACGCTGGAGTCCTATCACCAGCGATATTACTAAAGCTGCTGTGGTTTTAACTAGTAGTGATCAGAAATTGCTAGCGGACATTCCAGATGCCAGAAAACCCCAAGGCGAAGCCCTAATTGCCCAGATCCAAGCCGAAATTGCTAAGATTCGAGAAGCTGTGGAGGCTAAAGACAAGGAAAGAGTCTTGATTGAGCGCGGGATACTCTTGGATCAAGTAGGGGAACTGGAACAATTGATGGTAGAGGAGTTTCCCTTTGAGGTACCCCCAGAGTATAGTAACTTACCTCAACTTAAGGGTCGCGCTACCGTGGAAATGACCACAGAGGAAGGTTCCTTGAGAATGGTGGTAGATGGTTACAATGCTCCAGTCACCGCCGGTAACTTTGTGGATTTGGTACAGCGGGGTTTCTATGATGGTCTAACCTTCAACCGTGCTGAAGATAACTATATCCTGCAAGCAGGAGACCCTCCAGGAAAAGCGACAGGCTTTATTGACCCAGAAACTGGTGAATACCGAGGGATTCCCATAGAAATCATGCTGAAAGGGGACTCGGAACCGGTTTATGAGTTTACCCTGGAAGAAATTGGTCGTTATCGTGAGCAACCTGTGCTACCTTTCTCTGCTTTTGGTACCCTAGCAATGGCACGTCCTGCAGAGGATCCCAATGGTGGCTCTTCTCAGTTTTTCTTCTTCCTGTTTCAACCAGAACTTACCCCAGCTGGTATCAACTTTATGGATGGGCGCTATTCTGTCTTTGGCTATGTTGTAGAAAACAAAGAGTTACTCAGACAGCTCAAACGAGGGGATGTAATTGAGTCGATGAGAGTTATTGATGGGATTGAGAATTTAGTTGAGCCGCAGGCATAGCTATCCTATCGGTTATAGCGCTACGCCCAAGGCAAGAGGCAAGAGGCATGCTAGCAATAGCTGAATATAATAGCTTTTGCTGCTTTTATAAATGTCAAACACCTTAATGCTTAGTGCTATAAGCGGTCAGCTCCTAAGCGGCTGCGGCGAAGCCAGGGATAAGCTTGATTAATTACCTTTAGCTCCGTTTATGCCAGTCAGAAGTATCAATCATTGATCGTTGTCTCGTGACCCTTGAATTAATAAAAGATATCGGAGAACAAGGTCTTCTAGAACGGTTACAGCCTTTCTGTCCACCAGGGGTTGTCGGGGATGATGGAGCGGTAATTCCCCCTCCAGAGTCTGGTCAATCCTTGGTGATTACTACAGATGTTTTAGTGAATGGGGTGCATTTTAGCGATCGCTACGGTGGGGTAAGCCAATGCACTACTAGTCCAGAAGATGCTGGTTGGCGTGCTGCTGCTGCTAATTTGTCTGATTTAGCTGCGATGGGAGCATCCCCCCTAGGCATTACGGTAGGCTTAAGCCTGACAGGGGATGTAGCGGTTAGCTGGGTTGAGAGACTTTACCAAGGCATGACTCAGTGTTTAAACCAGTACAATACACCAATAGTCGGAGGAGATATCTGTCGCTCGCCGGTTATTACTATTGCTATCACTGCCTTTGGTCAAGTCTACCCCGACCAAGCTATCCGCAGAACAGGTGCTAAGGTGGGACATGCCATTGTGGTGACAGGTGTTCATGGTGCTTCCCGGGCTGGACTAGAATTACTCCTCAACCCAGATTTCGGCAAACACTTAAGTCCAGAGGAACGACTATCTTTGATTAAAGCTCACCAGCGTCCCCAACCCAGACTTGATGTTGTATCTTTACTCACGTTACAGGTTAACAGGTTGAAGGTTGAAAGTTGGAACTTTCAACCTGATAACTTTCAACCTGATAACTTTCAATCTGATAACTTTCAACCTTCAACCCTTCAACCTTCAAACCTTCAACCTTCAAACCTTCAACCTTCAACCCTTCAACCTTCAACCCTTCAACCTTCAACCCTCCAACTATCCATTGCGGGTATGGATAGTAGCGATGGTTTAGCAGATGCTATTGTACAAATTTGTGGTGCCAGTGGTGTTGGTGCAGAGATTGATCCTAACCGAATTACCCTACCTCCAAGCTTCAGTAAATTGGTGTCTCCAGAGCAAGCTTTGGATTGGGCGTTGTATGGTGGTGAAGATTTTGAATTAGTGCTATGTTTGCCCACTGAAGCTGCTGAGGAATTAGTGGCACAACTGGGGGAGGGAGCAGCAGTAATTGGCAAGATTACTAGTGGTAATGAGGTCTGGTTGAAAGATAAGACTGGTACTTATGCTGATCAATTGCTGAGTTTAAATAAGGGATTTCAGCATTTTTGAAATTTTTCCCTTAGAAGTGATTAACCGGATTTACTATTATTCCTTATGTATCTGATCTCAATCAGACTTGGTCAGGTATCATAACTTGACTCAATAAACAAGATCCAGGTGCGATCAATTTTCTGGTTCAGATTCACTACACTGTCTTGATGCAGTCGCTCATGGGGGAAACCCCCAAGACCGCGCTGCATCGCTGTCTGAGATAGTATTAACTTTGAACAATTTGCCTTGGCTTACGATAATATCTGCAAATACCTAGCAGAAGAATACCCATCGGAGTTTTTTCACTGGCTATTGGGTGAAGAACCTAGAGATATTCAGGTACTTAAAAGCGAATTGAGTAGTGAACCAATTCAAGCTGATGCTCTGACTTTACTCCAAAGTACAAACCAAATTCTGCACCTAGAATTTCAAACCTTACCCCAATCCGAGCCACCATTACCATTTCGGATGTTGGACTATTGGGTCAGATTACATCGCAAGTACCGATGTCCGATTGAGCAGGTGGTAATTTTTCTAAAGTCTACGACCTCACAGATGGTATTTACTAACGAGTTTAGAGATACTAACACCTGGCATCGTTATCGGATAATTCGTCTGTGGGAGCAAGACCCATTACCACTATTGGCCAATCGGGCTTTGTTACCCTTGGCCACTTTAGCCAGGAGTAATCGGCCTAATCTATTGTTGGAGCAAGTCGTTGCTGAAGTCGATAGAATTGAAGAACAAGGTCAACTCCGAACCCTAGCGGCCTGTGTGGATGTACTGGCTGGTTTGCGGTTTGATAAAGATTTAATCCGTCGATTTTTGAGGGAGGAAGTTATGGAAGAATCAGTCACCTATCAAGATATTATCCAAAAGGGAGTCCAAAAGGGAATCCAGCGCGGCAAGCAGGAGGGAGTCCTATTAATTGTGATGCGTTTGCTAACCCTGAAGTTAGGTTTACTTGACCCTGGGCTCCAACAGCAGATTGAGGGATTATCGATTACTCGATTGGAGGAATTGAGTGAAGCCTTGTTGGATTTTGAGACAGCAACGGATTTAGCGCTTTGGTTGGAGCACTAGGGAATAGGGAATAGGAAAAAATTCGGCGTTGCTAATGTCTTGGCGCTGAATAGGAGTAGAGTGGGCATCCTGCCCGCTCGAAAATATGTGGGCATCCTGCCCGCTCGAAAATAAGCATGAAACTGGCAAGATGCCAGTTCTACCAACATGCCAGTTCTACCAACATGCCAGTTCTACCAACATGCCAGTTCTACCAACATGCCAGTTCTACCAACATGCCCATTCCAGAAAACTCTTAAAATCATTCCATTATTAAGCAACGCCAAAAATTCGGTGTATCTCAATATCCCTACTCCCGACTCCCTACTCCCTTTTCCCAGCATCCCCTGTCAAAGAAAATGCTGCCCAATAATAAGGATGGGGATATTTTTCCCGTAAGTCTTTCTGAGCTTGCTGTAATGCCGATACTTTTTAGCTACCAGAATCTCCCAAAAAGTCAATCCTGGCTCGCCAATGCAAGCTGATTTCTCAGCCAGGGTGTATCTACCAAGGCACGTAGGAATATCCCACGTGCGCCATTGATGTCGCGATCCATCGATCGGCCATCAATTTTTGATTTAATTTTCTTGCTACCACCGATATTTATTAACTCACCTGTCCAGCTAACAGTTTTACTGGTATAGGCTTCACAGACGTCTACTACTGTTTTCCCTGTTTCTCCAGCTTTGTGTTTGAGGAACTCTTTGAAGCGATAATGAGCAAAAGAAAGCAAATTCCGAACAGTTTTAGACCTGATCTTCCTGTTTCCTTTTTTTGTCATTTCAGATGTCTCAAAAGTAGGAAGTAGTATAACGTCAAAGTTGTCAACTAAAAAACGGGCAGCCTTATGATGTAGTTCGTTAATCAGATTCTGAATTCTAATGATTATTCGCCTGGCAGCTTTTCTCATTCGACGTTTTTGCTTCCCTTTTGCCTTGCTTATTCTTGATAAGAGGCCATCGAGGTGAGAGCAAAGTCGTTGAATTCGAGAAAAATCTCCACAACCAATTTTTCCTACAGAATTCTCACTAAAAAGTGTCAAAAATGTTCTAACACCAGGGTCTAAAGCTACTACTCTACCTTGGTTCTCGGATTTTACTTGAGTAGTCTTGTGAGGGACTGTCAGGTAGTAATCCCCATTGGTGCTAGTTAATCGACAATCTCCAATATCATCTGGAAGTGTTTCAGTAAAGGTCAATTCACCCAGTTTTGTATGGTAAATCCCTTTGCTAGATACAGCCGACTTAGGGATGTAGCAAGACTGAACAGGATTTTTACGAGATCTAAATCGCACTCGATTTATTTGTCCAGTCTTTTTATACTTTTTCTTGGCCTCCCTTACAGCGGTGCAAGCATCCTTTATCGCTATAGATTTGATTTGGGTGCGGCTCTTTTAAAAGTACGGTAGACTAGATCTCAGTAAAACTGACAAATTAGTCAGAGTAATAGTTTGAGTCAATACCTCCTGGTGGGTGACCAGCTGAAAAAGTCAGCAGTAGTTCAGGA
>NZ_JAAHGN010000460.1:0-5720 GCF_010672485.1 Moorena sp. SIO2C4
TCCTACCTCACTTGTGTAGGTTTTTTACTTTGGGGCGAGTACGTACTTTCATTTCCGTTTAAATCCCTCAAAATATGTATTATCTTATACTTTAATTGCCGAGATAATTCGACCCATCTCCCCATTTCCCCATTTCCCTTCGATGCTTTCTGACCAAATCTCTAAATACAAAAAAACTCCCCCTCTCTCCTCTTCTCTCCTCTTCTCTCCTCTTCTCTATGGGTGCATCTCAGTTTTGCAATTAGGCAAAAATTCGGGAGAAAATTCCCACACTCCCCGCGCCCCCGCCCCGCGCCCGGGCCCCACACTTCCGATCTTTTTTACAAATATGAGATGCACCCTTAGCCCGTCAAGGGAGTAACCATGTTCATGAAGCTATTGAACGTCGCATCCCCTTGCTAGAGCAAGATTTAAATGAATTGAAGGAACGGATTAGTTCCGTTGAACCAGAATTTAATAAACTCAAGGATATTGGTGAGCAATTCAAGGATGAAATTAAAACAGTTCGTGATAATAAAGCGAAAGCGATCGCAGATTCCTTTCGTACCTATGTTTTAAATTTAGGAAATACCTTTGAGTCAGATTTTTTACACTATCAACCTGAACTAAGATTTATGGATTTCTTGAGTACAGGGAAACGAGAAGCCTTTGAATCAGAGTTGAGACAAGGATTTGAACGGTATATTAATGATAAATTGTCAGAGTGGAGTAAGACCGCTGAAAAAGAGATGGATGCTGCCTTTGCTCAGCTATCTCGCAGTGCAGTCACCTACGGTGCTTCTTATACTAAAGTCACGGATAAAATTAATCAAAAATTAACCGGACAAACCGTAAGACCTGTCAGCAGCTACACCACAGAAGATAACGCTCCCGCTTGGGCAAAATGGGCAGCAGGATTATTTTCCTTAGCTAGGGGTAATATAGCAGGAGTCGCCATGGCTGGAGCTGGTTTCGATTGGAAAAATATTGTACTGAATTTCATCACAGTTATGGGAATTGGTGCCATCATTACCACTGTTTCTGGGATTGCTCTCGGACCAGTGGGTCTAGCGTTGTTAGGATTAGGAGTTGGAGTCGTGCAAGCCGATCAAGCTCGTAAGGAATTGGTGAAAGCAGCTAGAAAAGAGTTGGTGAAATATTTGCCTGAGGTAGCACAAGAGCAATGGCAACCGATTTATGATGCTATCAAAGAATGTTTTGATATGTATGAGCAGGAAGTAACTGAGCGGATGGATGATGATATTAAAGCTCGCAAAGCTGAATTAGATAATTTAATTAAGCAAAAAGAATCTCGTGAAATTAATCGGGAGCAAGAATTAGCTCGCTTGAACCAGTTAGAGGCTGATGTCGCCTCCCAAGCCCAGAAGGTTGAGACCGCTTATCATAATTTTGTGAATGCGATTTAAGCATTCAGCCGTGAGCTAAAAGCTCACGCTACGCGAACAGCCGTCAGTGGTCAGTAGTCAGTGGTCAGTGGTCAGTGGTCAGCCCTTGGCCAATGGCCACTCAAGTAGCGTGGGTAGCCCATAAGTTGAAAGTTGAAAGTTGAAAGTTGAAAGTTGAAAGTTGAAAGTTGAATGCTTAATGCTGAATGCTGAATGCTGAATGCTTAATGCTGAATGCTTACAATGCGATCGCTTAACCTTCTACTATCGATTCCCCAAGACTAATTATTAGTCTTGGATTTTCCTTAATTTAAGCAAAAATCATAACAGTTGAAGGTTGACAGTTAACAGTTAATTGTCAACCTTCAACTTTAAATTTTAAACTTTAAATAAAATAACCTTCAACCTTGGCCTTTCGGCCACGCTACGCCAACAACCTTCAACTCCCTGCTCCCTACTCCCTACTCCCTACTCCCTACTCCCTACTCCCTACTCCCTAATCCCTGTTCCCTATTCCCTTTACTATATACAATTTTCAACGCCAAACTGGCGAAACATTTTTGGAAGTAATAGTAATAATAATAAAACACCTTAAGCAGACATAAAAATGAAAATTGAAGATTTAGAGTTTACGGAACAAACAACAACCGAGACAGACCAGATTAAAGGAGCAATTGTTCCACTGCTCGCATCAGCTGGAATTGGTGCTGCATCAGGAGCAGCGTTTCAGGTCGCATCCAACGCTATTACTAGTAAACCCCTAGGTGATGGTGTTTTCCAAGCAGCAGCAGGAGGTGCAGTTACAGGAATTATTAGTCCAGTTTCTACCATTTGGAAACCGATAAAATTGGCTCAACCATGGATACAAGGCTATCGACGAGGCATTGATCCAAAGTCAGTTTGGCGTCCGATTGTCGGTGGAGGTGCTGGTGGATTACTCCATGGAGCCTTAAGTCGTTAAGGGGTTTTGTCAGTATTTTTGTGTCTGCAGGGTGTGATTATTCGTCAGTCAAAAGGTCAAAATTTAGTAAGGGTGTATAGCTGTGCGCCCTTACAACTTTCTACCAATACCTTTTGGTAATAGGTATTGGCTAAAAAAAACTAAGGTAAGATGGGAGCATCAGGAGTAGATATCATGTCATTTGGGAAAAGGTTATTACAAAGGTTATTGCGAAGATTATTAATTGGAGGAACTGCAGGATTGCTTGTGGTAGTGTTATTAGATATTTTGGCTTACCCTCTGTATCATCAAGAACCAACTTCTCTAAATTGGTTTGAGCAAACGTTGATTAAAGTAGATTATCAATCAGCAGCACTACAGGAAGACATGGCTACTTATTTAGTAATCGCAGTACAGGATGGGATTCGGCTAATGATTGCAGTATGTCTATCCCTGACTCTAGTTGAAACTGTGCTGATCAAAAGGAAAGGTTGATTATTATTTAGTTTTTCAAGGGAACAGGGAACAGGGAACAGGGAACAGGGAACAGGGAACAGGGAACAGGGAACAGGAAACAGGGAGTAAGCTGGTCTTGATTTAAATTCTATTGTTATCAGAGCAGGGGAGCAGGGGAGAGGATTTTTAGTTTTTTTGTAAGCATTCAGCCGTCAGCTGTCATACCAAATCCGGAAAGCAAAAAAAGGATTAGGATTAGGGTCAAACAACCGTAGAGTAAGACGAAGAGAAATATTTTTTACTGTCTGTACTAACCGGATTTGATATCAGCCGTTGGCTGATAGCTGATAGCTGATGGCTGATGGCTTAGATCAAATGCGCAAAGCCTGAATTACCTGCCGTTTCAATTCCACAAATTCCAGGGTTAGCTTTGTATCCAGAGTACGAACAGTGGGCAAATCAATCATAATCTTATCCTGGATACAACCTGGATCAGCTCCCATCACATAGATACGCTCGGATAAGAACACCGCTTCTTCCACATCATGGGTAATCATCAAAACCGTAATATGGGTCTTCTGCCAAAGTCCAAGAAAGAATTCCTGCAATTCCTCCTTAGTTTGGGCATCTAAGGCTCCAAAAGGCTCATCCATCAACAGCACTTCCGGTTCATTAGCCAACGCTCGTGCGATCGCAACTCGCTGTTTCATACCCCCTGACAGCTGTTTGGGGTAGGCATTAGCAAAGCGGGTTAGACCGATTACATCCAAATAGTAAGCAATCCGTTCTTGGGATTCCCCCTTAGGCAATTGTTGTAACCTCAGACCAAAACCGATATTATCAGCAATGGTTAGCCAGGGAAATAGGGTATAGTTCTGAAAGACCATGCCCCGATCCCGACCAGGACCTAAAACCACCTCACCATCTACCTTTACCTGTCCTTTGGAAGGAGGAATTAGTCCAGCGATAATGTTGAGCAAGGTTGATTTGCCGCAGCCAGACGGTCCAACTATACACACAAATTCATTTGCTTCAAGATTGAGATTAATATCCTTTAGCACTACCAATTCTTCCCGTCGCTGGCGAAAACTTTTGGAAATATCACACACCTGTAGCTTAGGCAAATTGTGATCATTGGTCATTTTAAAAGGGTGCATCTGATATTTGTAAAAAAGAAGGGGAAGTGTGGGAATCGGGAATCGGGAATCGGGAATCGGGAATCGGGAATCGGGAATCGGGAATCGGGAATCGGGAATCGGGAATCGGCAATCGGGAATCGGGAATCGGGAAAATATCTGAAGCTATCAGCTGAATGCTTACCCTTGGCCAAAAGGCCACGCTACGCGAACAACGTTCAACATTCAACATTCAACATTCAACATTCAAGCTGATTAAACCTTGGCCAAAAGGCCACGCTACGCGAACAACCTTAAAGCTTAAACCTTTAACGCTCAACAAATTGCTCCGACCAAGGAACAGTTAATCGAAAAAGCCACCTAAACGCAAAATCCAGCATCAACCCAATCAATCCAATCACTAAAATACAAAAGAGCACTTTATCTGTCTCTAGGAATCGTTGAAAATAGATAATCTTGAAGCCCAAACCATTTTCAGCAGCAATTAATTCCGCAATCACCAGAAAATTCCAGGCACCAGCAACATTAACCCGCATCGTATCAATAATATTTGGTAGAGTTGCTGGTAGAATCACTCGAAATAATACATCAACCCGATTCGCCCCCAAGGTGTAAGCCACATTCAGCATTTCATCAGGGATAAACTTGACAGCATCAGCAATCATTATGGCGTTGTAGAAGACAATTCCTAAGAAAATAATTAGGATCTTTGCGGTTTCACCTAACCCTGCCCACAGAACAATTAGGGGCATAAACGCCGCCACTGGCATATAGCGTACAATACCGACAATCGTACCAAACAAGCTCTCCATGCTGTAGAATGTCCCCATGGCAATGCCAATGGGAATACCAACTACTGCGGCAAACAAAAAACCAACTAGCACACGGGTAAAACTGGCGATAATATCAGTCAGTAACTGCTCTTCTGTCAACATTTTCCAGCCAGCTTTCAGGACAACCATCGGACTTGGCAAGAATCTTGGGTCTACTAATTCTTCATAGCTTAGGACGATCCAAACTAGCAGGGGTACTACTAAGGCAATGATGGTGAGAAAGATACTGAGCCAGCCAGGAAAGCCCTGACGGATACTCCAAAATACGGATGGTCGTAGGTAACGTTTGCGGGGAGAAGATATAGGTTGTGGCACAGGGGTCTTAAGTGACAGCAAATTTACGTAATGTTTCTCTAAAATTTTTCTAAAGTCATTAATCGTAGGGTGGGCAGTGCCTAGCAACGCGCTTTGCAAGCTTCATTATCTGTCTGGTGCACTGCCCACCCTACATGAACTTAATGTTTCTAAAGCAGTCATTAATCGTAGGGTGGGCAGTGCCTAGCAACGCGCTTTGCAAGCTTCATTATCTGTCTGGTGCACTGCCCACCCTACATGAACTAAAGTCATTAATCGTAGGGTGGGCAGTGCCTAGCAACGCGCTTTGCAAGCTTCATTATCTGTCTGGTGCACTGCCCACCTTAATGTTTCTAAAGCAGTCATTAATCGTAGGGTGGGCAGTGCCTAGCAACGCGCTTTGCAAGCTTCATTATCTGTCTGGTGCACTGCCCACCCTACATGAACCTATGTTTCTAAAGCGGCTTTGACAAATTTGGGTTCCAGGAATTGCTCCATATCAGGAATAGTATCAATCTTGCCTTGGTTTGCCAAAAATCTCGCCACATCCATCAACGGCGACCGTAAGTAGGAATCACTCTGCTTATTTCCTAGCATCTCCAGATTGGCACGAGCGTCTGGGATACTAATGCCTTTTAGATCAGCAGCTAGGGCATCCGGCTTAATTTTCAACTCC
>NZ_JAAHGN010000461.1:0-5699 GCF_010672485.1 Moorena sp. SIO2C4
TCGTTACGGGACGGGCTATGTCAACACTGACTGCGAAACGTAATATCAGGGCGAGCCGTCCCTAACGCACCACCGGGTCTGGGAACAAGAAATAACGAATTTAAATTTACATCAGCTTACCTGCGTTCCCTAAAGTTATGCGTTCGTTTTTTTAAATTCATTCTCAAATTAACTCCCCAAAAAAAATTTATAAAAACCCTTGACAAATCTAATTATAATCATTACAATAATCATTGTAAACATAATTCAGGTTCTTAACCATGTCTCAAAACTTTATCCCGAATCAAAACAATAATCCTGAGGAGTCTAAGCAAAAGAAACAACGAATTAAGTACATTAAGGGCTCTCCTGAAGGAGTCACCAATACTATTTACTCCCTTTCTGCACTCGGGTATGCAAAGGTTTCCGACTGGAGTCCTTTGCAGCCGACGGGTATTCCAGGGCAAGTAATTAGTTTTGCAACCAAGTATTCGACTTGGCGTTAACACGTTAAATTTCTGGGGGGGTTTCCCCCCTGGCAACGACTCCAGGCTGTTCGCGTAATGTGACCTTTGCCGAATAAAATAGGATCACATCCGGATTGATTCGGGAAGTGAGAGACATGACATAGTGTTTACTGAAATAGCCGTGGATATTATTTCTACGGCTATTTTTTTTTGCTATAGATGGGTGTGGAATGTGAGTTAAGCAAGCGATTGATTGCTATCATCGTGTTATTGCGAACGCGCCCCGCGTGACCTACGGTCAATCGCACAAGCGCGGAAGCTTCGCTTCATCCCGTAGCGTGGCCAACGGCCAATCGCATCAGATTCCGATTGGAGTTATTTTCAAATAGCCCAATCTCAATCACAGCAAATTCAGTACAAAGAAGCACCGTCAAACCCTCTCCCCTGCTGTCATAACAATATAATTTAAATCAAGACCAGCTTAGGATAAGTCAATCTTGATCTAAAATATCAGAAGTAAAAGGACAATTCTGGGGGAAACTAACAGATGGATAATTCCTCTTCACCTTCTTCAGTGGATATCTGTAGCAATCCGTAAAGACCGATTCAAGATAAGGCTTGAGGCTAGGAGATTCAGACAACAGAAGATTAATCTGTTCTCTTTGTTCATCGATAGTATTTTCCCAGCCTCGATAATCAGGCTCTGAATCTACGTACTGCCTTTTTAGCAAATGTTCCATCAAAACCTTAAGTCGGCTCTGAAGCTCTCGTCTATCGGATCTTCCCAAGGATGCTATCTCCTCAATTAAATTGTCTATATCCAACTCATCAAAGTTTCTGGTTTTGAGTTGCTGGCAAGTTGTCTCAGTCCACAGAACGAAATCCTGATCATACAAGTCACTATTATTCATTGCTGGTTCATCCTTTTCTATTTTTTTTGTAACGATCAGATGCTCTCCCGTTTTCAGGTAAAACTGTCGGCAAAAAATAACACTACTCTTGAGGATTTCAGATAAAAAATTAACAGCATAGAGTCAACTAATCAAGGGGTATTTTATAGTTGATATATCCTCTTTTTTTATCTTACCACAGGCAATCCTATGGGGAGCTTCTGCATTATCAAAATAAAAGCCACCTGGTAGCTTTTAGTAACAAGAGAAAGTTTTTCGTTCTGAATCTAGCACTAACGGCATAATCCCTACATCGCACTTTGCTCTTGAGATGGGCGAGGCACGGGATTCCTAGATAAGCCTAATTGAAAGAATATGTATGCTGCTACTCCTGCGAGGAAAGCAAAGCAAATAACAATTATTACTACAAACTTAAGTATAGATTTGGATTCATCAGATTTAGAGGTTTGGCTTAGAGTTTTTTCCTCCTGTCGGTTTTGAAGCTCCACCCCTTTAGGCATGCTTTGGTCAAAATCGATAGATTCAGCAACCGTACCACTCACACTCAAATCATCTGCTATAAATGATGAAGCAATTGGCTTAAAATCTACCCCGACATCTCCTACTGTAAGACTTCGACTTTGATTCGTGTAGTTTACGTTTTCGATATTAACGGGCTCAACGTAAACCGAAAGATTATTACTTTTAAAAAAATACTTGACACCAGAATTTTTTTCATCCTTAGTGGCATTTTTTTCCAAAAACCCTACTATTTCATTAAAGTTAATTTTTATATGCTCGAAAACTTGAGATCGTACTTTGTTTTGATTTGTTTTTTTAACTTTAGAATTTTTAACTAATTTTTCAATAGTTGAAAATAATTTACGAAAGTAGCTAGCTGATACTTCTTGGATTTCAAATACGAGTCTTTCAGATAAGTTTTCAGGAGAAATAAGAACAAGACATGGAAGATTGCTTAACTCCACGTTCAACTGTCTAGCAATATCATAGGCTTCAGACTTATCGTAGGGTTTACTTCTAAACCAGTTTAGATCCAAACCAGATTCAATCATTCTCCTCCAATTGTGATTTGCTTGTCTCCACTTAGGGGAGGGATTCTCCAAAAGATAGATAGTACACCAATCTCCCGTTAGTTTGTCTAGAGCATCAAAGTGTTTTCTTACATAAAGGGATAATTTTTCATCTTCATCCGTATACAGCAATATTCCAGGTATCAAACTTTTCTCGGATGAGAAGAACGATTTTTTGATAGATTCATTAAGCGATTCTTGATTTTTCCAAGAGAGTAGACTTTCAAAAAACTCTTTTTTATTTCGGACTGGAGCATTAGCAGTAATGCTGATCAGGATATTTGCTTCACTGAAATCTGCTTCATCGAAACTGGCTCCTTTTTCTCTAAACACATGAAGCGAGTCACTGGAAATTTTTATTTGACGGAAGCTTGCGCAATTAAAATTAGCACCGCTACAGATTATTGAGTCAAATCCTTGCACTTCGCTAAGATCTGCATTGTTCAAGTCTGCCCAGTTAAAATTGGCTCCGGCAAGATTTGCTTTCGTGAAATTTACTCTACTAAGATCCGTCCAACTCAAATCGGCTCTGTTCAAAATAGAGCTACTAAAATCAACTCTGCTAAGATTTCCGTTTTTGAAGTTTGCTTCACTCAGGTCGGCTTCACTAAGATCGGCTTCGGTAAGATCTCGTTCTTCCGCACCATTATTAACAATGTCCCAAACCAAATACCATTTTTGGTCAATAATTGCTCCCTGAATTTGGGTGCGGTGTAATTTTGTATAGTTGAGGTTCGCTCCCCTAAGATCTGCTCCCCTAAGATCTGCTCCCCTAAGATCTGCCTCACAGAAATTAGCTTTGACTAGAATAGACTTGGCAAGATTAGCTCCATTAAGCTTTGTTCTTGTGAAATCGACCCTACTCAAATCAGCTTCACAAAGATTTGCTTCTTCAAGGTCAGCCATACTTAGATCAAGTCCTTGAAGCTCTCGCCCTTCTACACCATTATTAACGATGTCCCAAACTAAATACCATTTCTCATCAATAGTTGCTTCTTGAATCTGGGCTTCTCGTAAATTTGCATGTTCGAGGTTAGCTCCACTAAGATTAGCGCTACTGAAGTTTGTTCCATTAAGGTTTGTTGTACTAAGATTTGCTTGATACAAATTTGCTCCAGTAAAGTTACTACCCCTTAAATTTAGTCCGCTAAAATCTACTCGACTGAAATTCGACAAACTAAAGTTGGTCTGATTAAGGTTTGTATGTGCATAGAATTTTACTCCATTAAGGTTTGCCCTAGTAAGATTTGCTCCGCTGAGATTTGTTTGAGGAAATTTTTTATCTTTCAGGTTAGCTTCGATAAGATTTGCTTTACTAAGGTCTGCTTCCTGAAGAATTGCAGTACTAAGGTTTGCTTTATAGAGGTTCGCACCACTTAAGTTTGCTTTGTAGAGTGAGGTTTTGCTAAAGTCTACTTCACTGAGATCTGCTCCACTGAGATCTACTTTAAAGAGGTTTAATCCTGTAAGATTCGCCCCCTTAAGCTTAGGAATAAGAGGATTTAGCTTTCTCCATTTATTCCAGACTTTGAAACCTTGCCGCAGTAAGTTAATATGCAGGTTGTTTGCCATTTGCTTTACCTTCAGAAAACTAAGCCTAAAGAGTGGATCATTTTAAAAATTAGGGTGACACCATAATTTTTAAAAAAATAATAGTTACAGCCCCAATAAATTGGTAATTAAAGGCAACAATTTACTACATGACTCTGCTAGTTTAGCAACATTAGGTAAGCCAGAAACCGTTCCTTTCAATATTTTCATTGCTGTCTTTGCCTTCTTTTTCATAGCTTCATCATTAGGATTATTTCCAACTTCAGCTAGAATTTTCACCTGCTCCAAAGCTTCAGCTTTGTCGTCATCATGTAGATCTGACGAGGTAGAGATTGCCTCAATTAGTTGAGACAATAGTTCTTTGATACCTGGTTTTGTAGGATCAGGGGAAGCAGGTAACTGGTTTATGGACTCGGCAACTGTACCGCTAATCTGAACGTTATCTGACATCATTGCTGAGCCGATTGGTTTAAAGTCCCCTCCTACATCGCCAACTGTAAAGCTCCGACTTTGATCAGTATTTTCATTCATAGTTCAATCACCTGGCACAAATTTAGATTGATATATAGCAATCCTAAATCATTTCTAAAATCCCTGGACTTATTCAAAACTCCCTGCTTATCCCTTCCCTTCTACCATCGGGTGCATCTCATTTTTGAAGTTTGACCTCGTGGTGCGTTACGGGACGTACTTCCACAAAACTGGCTACAGCTTGCTTCTTGGCGAGTCCGTCCCTAACGCACCCTACGGCTTCCACGAATCAGATACGATTATTATATTTCTATTCCCGACTCCCGACTCCCGACTCCCGACTTCCGACTCCCTAAATAAACAAAGGTTGACCATTGAATTAGTCAAGGGACACAACTATACATCCCTACAACCATCAACTGTCAACCTTTAACCAATAACTATTGCAATAAGCGCGTTTATAAATGAGATGTAAACCTAGCAAGGATTTTGTTATTGGACAATAAAACTGAGGATCTCTTTACCCTCTTGCCTTTTGCCTTTTGCCTCTTGCCTTTTTCGCCAAGAATTGTGTTTACAACCCAGATACAAACGCGCTTTGTGACCTCTAAACCAGCCACTTAATACTAGAAATTCATTTCAGCAGCTTGCACTTTCTCTACTTGCTTCTTCTTCAGAACTAGCAAAACTTGAGATAGCATAATCGCGCCGATGAAAAGCATCAACCACTTAATCCGAGCTGGGTCTTGTAAGACCACTTCCACATCCCTTTGACCAAATCCACCAACATTAGGATCAGTACTCAGAGGTTGTCCTGATACTACCTGATCTCCTTCAGCAACCAGTAACTCTGGGCCAGGGGGAACCGTATCAACTACAGTCTCGCCATCTGGGGTCTTGATAGTAACGTCGTAGCCAACATACTCTTCAAATGAAATTTTGGTAATTTCACCAGTGGCAGAGGCATTGAAGGCATTATTATTGCTAAGGTCTCCAGTGGGGTAAACCTGACCCCGTCCCCGGTTACCACCGACATGAAGCTGGTATTTACCAAAATAGATATCTTGCTCAGTTCTGGGGTCAGGAGACAGAACTGGGAACACAATTTCTTGATACTCCTCACCTGGTAGAGGACCAACGAGTATTATATTTTCCTGGTCTTCGCTGTAAGGTTGGTAGTACATGTTTTCGGTTTCTTCTTGCATTTCCTCCGGAATCCGGTCAGGAGGAGCAATCTTGAAACCTTCGGA
>NZ_JAAHGN010000462.1:0-5693 GCF_010672485.1 Moorena sp. SIO2C4
TCGAAGGTGCGACCCTGGCCGGGGAACCCGGCCTAGGAGGCGCGCACCTTGAGCGAATTTAATCATTAGATGCGGAAAGCGCACCTAACAGGGAATCAGCTTCAAAGAATACTGTACCTCATAACTGTGATCAACGCTATAATTGCCGTGCTCTTCTTCTTTGCTCTGGATTGGGTTTGTATTTTATATATTATTGTCTGAGCCAGTAAGTATTTGATAATGGGTAAACACAGCCACAAAACATTCCATTTCTAATATTATTGTTCCCTGAGATGTTTTGTTAAAACTGAATCCTTCGGACTATTGTGGTGAGGGCTATAGTTCAAGGGGAGCAAGGTTGATGATTGAACCGAGAAAAAAAGGCTTTTTCCAGACTCGACCGATCCTTCCCCCTTGAGTATTTCAATAGCTAGCGCTGTAAACTTCTGGGATCGAGAGCATCCCGCAAACCATCCCCAAGTAAATTAAACGCCAACACCGTCAGAATAATCAGCAGTGCTGGCGGCCAAATCAACCAAGGCTGTAGCACGATGATTGAGGCATTGGTTGCCAAAGACAACAAATTTCCCCAGGACGGATCCGGTTGCTGAATTCCCAATCCAATCAAACTCAGCACCGACTCGGCCACAATGAAACCAGGAACTGCCAAGGTTGCTGATATAATCACATAGGAAGCTGTCTGGGGCAGAACGTGGCGTACAATGATATAGAAGGGATTCGCCCCCATAGTTTTGGCAGCTTGGACAAATTCCCGCTCCTTAATCGATAACACCTGTCCTCGGATCACTCGTGCTAAGCCAGACCAGCTAATAAACGAGGTAATCAGAACAATTAATAAAAACCGTTGCGCACTAGTTAGACCAGGTGGTAGCACAGCCGCTAAGGCGACGAGTAGGTAAATACCAGGAATAGTCATCAAAACTTCTACCAGACGCATGATGATCCCATCTACCCAGCCGCCGAAATAGCCGGAAATTCCCCCAATGATTAGACCAAGGGGAAAGGAGATCGCAATTCCGACTAGACCAATACTAAGACTAATCCGACCCCCATACACCAAGCGACTAAACTGATCACGAGCTTGCTCATCGGTACCTAATAGATTAATCTTCCCCTCACCCACCGTACCAAACAGGTGACGGTTGAAGGGAATCGCTCCAAACAACTTATACTCCCGACCTGGAACAAATAGACCCACTGGCGACGGCTTTTGCCAGTCTACAATCAGTTTGCGATCGCCTGTCTCTAAATCCGTTGGTCCTTGGGTTGTGGGATATACATGGGGACCAATAAACTCTTTGGTTTGCTGGTTACGCCAGTAGATCTTGGTAGGTGGTAGCAGGGAACCATCTGGCTGAGACACATAAGGATCATAGGGAGCAACAACATCTGCTGCAATGACAATTAGATAAAAAGTCAATAATAGCAATGCCCCAAAACGGGCGAGAGGGTTCTTGGTAAGTTTTTGCCACCAGTTCATAGGATTATTCCGAAAGCGCGAAAAGCACCTCGTGTTTACTTTGTATGGGCGTATCTTGCATTAGCTATGTTTCACCCATACAAAGATGGTATCGAAATCTGATCCAATCACCCTTCACTCAACACCCTTCACTCAACACCGTTCATAATTTCTGATTATACATTAACCTTTTGTGTCATTTTCCCCAGTCCATTGTGATTGTGTGAGTGTTCGACCACAAAGACATTGGAGAAGAGATTAGCCGTAATTTGTTGACCTTCCTGAGTTAAGGATAGGTAACGCAAGGCATCCTGAATATAAGGGTATACCCCATTCCAGTAAAACTTAGAGTAGCCTTGCCGCAGATCTCCAGGATGGAGGTACCCAATGGTTTTGTTAAATCCAGTTTCTTCAAACTCATAGAACAAAGCACTAGTTTTTTTGAGATAGCGTGGGTCACTCAGTTGACCAATCAAGTCAGAGGCGCGAATTAATCCAGGATAGTTACCTGTATCTTGATGATCCCCTTGCTTCGGCACAGGGAAACGAGTCAGTTCAATGTTGCGCTTGATAAACTCGGCATCAATCAGGTTGTGACCACCAAAGCGCTCATCAATAAATAATTTTGCCCGATCGACATGATAAGGCGTCAGAGCAGCATCGGTAGAGCCTTGGGGTAAATGAACCATCTCCCCATGTTGACCAGTAGCGTAGAGTCGTTCATTTTCTCGGTCTTGGCGACATACTCCTTTAACATAGCCAATATCATGACATGCCAAAGAAATGATAAAGTGTAACCAATCATCAGGAGTTACACCACCTTCACGGATATGTTTGCCTCGCAAAATCTCTTGTCCGACGAGGGTAACTAGGATGGAGTGTTCCACATTGTGATAGAGGGCATCACTGTTGGCAATATTTTCCATTGCCATGCTGCCAGCCCAAGCAATTATATCTTCGTTGTCAGGGTTGAGTCCCCCGTAAGTTCGGCGGTAGCCTTCCCGGAGTCTTATAACAAAGGCGTTAATTAGAATTTCAGTGGTGTTAAACATGATTTTTGATTGACTTAAATGCTAAGACAAAGTCCAGTATTCCCATGACACTGGCTTAGTTTTACTAGTTTGGTAGATTTAAATTTTTGGTAGTTTAACCTTTTGTATAGCTCGCTTAGGGTTAACACCTCAAAGCATTACTAAGTGATCCTTGGGCGCTATACTAGCAGCAATGGGGAAGGCTAATCTTTGTCTACAGCTTACCAAAAAGCCAAGCTGAAGGCCCCGATCAGATCCTGTCCGGGTAATTAACCTTAATAAAAATCTGCCCCATCTCCCTATCAATCTTCTTTATGATGGGTATTCTTGCGCACTTGATCTAGCAATGCTCAATCGGGTGAAGTACCTGACCCAATTAAGAACTGCTATAATACCAATAATAGTTAAATAATAGTTAAAGGTTTGCGGGTGTAATTCAGTGGTAGAATGTCAGCTTCCCAAGCTGAACGTCGTCGGTTCGAGTCCGATCACCCGCTTGTTGATTTGTAAGCATTCAGCGGTCAGCTAATGCGCTACGGGCACGCTGTCTTGATGGGGAGCAGGTCAAATAAGCCTAACAAATGAACTACTTGACAAAACAACAAAAATCATGTTATTGAGCCGGTCTTAGTTGCAGAACAGATGAACTATTTACCAGATCAGCTTGGCTTTTACCCATGAGGGGGCTATAGATAATGTACAAATATTAGGCATTAGTGACATGCTCCCCCTATTACCTATTACCTATTACCCATTACCCATTACCCATCACCCATTACCCATTCCCCATTCCCCATTCCCCATTCCCCATTCCCCATTCCCCATTCCCCATTCCCCATTCCCCATTCCCCATTCCCTCTAACTCTAGGCGAATTTTGTTCAGAGATTTGTTAACTAATTTTATGACATGAAATCTATCTATTCCCAGATTAGCATTTGCGCTACGCGCACGCTACGCGAACGGAAAAACTTCCTTGACAACTTTCTGAAATCCACCCCACATATCTACACTGACTTCTTTGATTTTTCCCCTGATTGCAATAGGTTGCTCCTTGAGTACTTCTATAATTTCTTCACTCTTATGAGAGTCAATTACTTATAATAAATAACTGTTATCAATATCACAAACAACGGTAACAAATTTTATTTTTCCTTTTGCTCGACTAAATTCATCTATATTTAACCGTTGTGGAGTTACCCAGTATTTTTTTTTGCTTATGGATTATTTTAAAAATTTTTTCGACTTTTTCTTGACTTAATTGTTCATTTTTGCTTACTTGTGCCACTGTTAATTCTTGAACTTTATTATAGATATATTATTCATCCATTTTTGTATAATTACGACCCATTTATATAAAGCTTAAAGGTTCAGTTGAGTAGTTTTGACAGTGACAACAATAAAATTGACGACGAGGCACTTGTAAGTATACTCCTTGCCCACATATAGCGGTTTTTAATCTAGTAAGGTACAAGTTTTTGAGGTGCGACCCGTGGCGAATTTAATTCGCCAACGGAAAGCGCACCTAAGGTTTTAGGGAGCAGGAAGCAGGGAGCAGGGAAGAGGGAAGAGGGAAGAGGGAAAAAAATATGTGTACCTGATGAGGCTAAAAAGCGCTATATGGATAAATCTCGCACTAAAATTGGTCGATTTTGATTAATGTCATTCGTATAAATTTGACACTTAGGACAGTTAATTACTTCATTTAATAAATCCAAATTCAATATTATAAATTATTCTTTTTTATAAGAAGTGAACACGGTTACATTCGGTAAATTTAACAAAGTATAGCAGAAGTCAGAAGTCAGAAGTCAGAAGTCAGAAGTTAAACTCTTGCCATACTGTAGTTTGAGACTTTTGTCATGTCCTAATTACCCTGGCGACTGCTATATCTAGATGAAAGTCCATCCGTCGGTTAACAGCATTTAGTATTACTAGCTACATTTTACACCATATTGCCGGAAGAGCCATTCCGGTCTAAAATTTGTTTTAACATCTTGAAATAGACTTGGTTGGTTACCTTTTAAAGCAGCTATATAATCCTTGCCACTGTTGACGATAAATTCACAAGTTTTTTTTGGGTATTAATAGCATCATTGGCATTGACAACTCCTTTTAGAGCCAGTTTCTTGAGCAACTCTGGTAAAGCTTTAATTTCGTTGGTTTTGGCATCAACTTCAAAGGGTTCTAAAATCAAGCCCCGCTCAACAATGTAAGAACTGACCAACATAATTGCTGGGTTTGAAGTTACCGTAAGAGAGGGTCGCCTTTATAGGAACAGGTTATGGGTAATAGTTTTAAGTTATATGAAATAAGGCGACCCTCTCTAAGGTTTCGTCTCCTTGGGAGTCGGAATTGGGATTATCGTTTTCAATCTGATCTGAACCTTTAAGGACTTTGCCGTCTAAGCCAATGGTTTCTCCAGAAGCTGGTTGTACATTCAAGAATGCGCGCAAGGCACATCGAATACTCTTCGTAATTAATATACAATAAAACACGACGTAAGTAGGTGGGCTTAATAAGGCGACCCTCTCTAAGGTTTCGTCTCCGGGAAGGCTTTTGAAACGGCAAGAAGGGTTTGAAGTTACCCTAAGATAGGGTAACTTCAAACGTTGGTAGGTTATGGGTAAAAGGTAACGGCGCTTTTGTAGTAAGGCGACCCTATCTTAGGTTTCGTTTCCGGAAATGCACTCCGCAGTGGTCTTACCTTCGGCGTAGCCGACGCTTCGCGAACAGAGATGGAGATTTGTTGGAAAAGCACCATATAATACCACGCGCACTGGATGGAAATAATTCAGACAAAAATCTCGAATTATTACACCTACATTGCCATGATGCCAAACACGGAAGCAAAACCAACTCAAAAGAGTTAGATGAAAATCCGTTCTAGAGGAGCCAATGTCAAGGATTGTACTGTAATGATGAGCCGTATGATGCGAAAGTATCACGTACGTTTTTGAAGACGAGTCAGAGGTGACTCACTGGCTTAGTTTAATGAAGCCCGCGCTGTACCGTGCTTGTCAGCGTCGGGAGTATGTCACTAGAAAACCATTTCATCCCCGCTTTCCCTAAGGTATAGCAGAAGTCATTTGTCAGAAGTCAAACTCTTGCGCTTCTTGATGCAATAGCGAGTGGGGGAAACCCCCAAGACCGCTTAGGTGCGCTTTCCGTTGGCGAATTAAATTCGCCACGGGTCGCACCTCTA